>NZ_JAMPPJ010000026.1:0-98366 GCF_028481025.1 Providencia sp. PROV150
CGGGAAAAACCACGCTTTTATCCCGCTTTGTCAACAACCTTAAGCAGGCATTTAGCCTGCTTTATTGAAGGATAACAAAGCTAGCTTAGCGCCACTCGAATACCAAAGGCGATTAATACAACGCCGAGAACCTTATCAACGTATTTTTGCACTTTTGCCAGGCCTTTTCTTACAGGGGCACTTTGGATTAAAAATACTAAAATAGGCCAGTAGATGACGGCTAAACCCCAAATAATAAAGGCAAACCACAGCTTTTCACCAACAGTAGAATTAATATCTAGCACTTGGGTAAAAACCGCTAAAAAGAACAGCGTGGCTTTTGGGTTTAATACATTACAGAGAAAACCTTGCATAAAGGCTTTTTTGAATGAAACAATTTCGTGTTTACTGGTTGTTAGATCAACGCTATGGCCGGATTGCGGAAGTAAGCTTTTGACACCGATCCAAATTAAATAGGCTGCACCCGCGTATTTTAAGATATTAAACAGCCAAGGCGTAGTTGTAATCAAGACAGCGAGGCCTGCAACACAGTAAGACATATGCAAAGCGATAGCGACTATCACACCACATGCGGACATTAATGCGGCAGAGCGTTGATAGCGTGCTGAATTTTTAACAATCAAAAAGAAATCTGGCCCTGGAGAAAGCATACCGAGTGCAGCGATGGTCGCAACCATAATACTCGTTTCGTACATGTTATAATCTCTTTTCCCGTTCAATGTTGGTAAATAAAAATGACCTGCTAATGACACTCACATTTAGACTGGTCTTAGAGGGTTCATTTTGTTTTTAAATGTTATTTTTAGTCATAAGTTTATCAATTCGAGTATAAGTGATTCAAACCTGTTTAAGGAAGTTTAAATTTAGTCGACGAAGCAATTCTCTTTCCGTATAGTGTGCTCAATTTTTATATCTTGTTTCTAAGGTGAGTAGATGAATATTAGCTTAATCGCAGCAATGGCGATCGATCAGGTTATCGGCATGGAAAAAGCGATGCCTTGGAATTTGCCGGGGGATCTAGCGTGGTTCAAACGAAATACGTTAAACAAACCGGTTATCATGGGCCGTGTTACCTATGAATCAATTGGGCGCCCATTGCCACAACGTGTGAATATTGTATTAAGTAGTGCTCCTGGTACTGATTCTAATGTTATTTGGGTAACGTCAATTGAAGAAGCATTGGCTGCAGCGCAAGCAATTGAAAATGTTGAAGAGGTGATGGTAATTGGCGGTGGTAAAGTTTATCAACAATTTTTACCGCTAGCGAATAAATTATATTTGACTCACGTTGATGCTGAAGTTATCGGAGATACTCATTTTCCGGCTTATGAGCCTGATGAATGGGATTCTATTTTTACCGAATACCATGAAGCTGACGAAAACAATACCCATGGTTATTGTTTTGAGATCCTAACTAAAAGAGACTAATTTTTAGTTAGAATGCAAAAATGGCGCTTAATTGCGCCATTTTGCTATAACTTGCAATTAACTAGGCAAAAAATTACTCTTTACGGCTTTTTTGATATGACTTTTGCCGGTGGTACTGCTTAGTTTCCCAATGGAATAGCGTTAATTCCCCTCCCCAGCAGCAACCCGTATCTAAAGCATAAACGTTATCAGGAGTGCATTTCCCTTCAAGGGATGCCCAGTGACCAAAAAACACTGAGTAATCCTCAGGAATTTTACTGGGTAGATCGAACCAGGGTTTTAGCGGAGCGGGCGCTTTTTTAGGGTTTTCCTTGCAAATCATATCTAGCTGTCCGTTTGGAAAACAGTAGCGCAGGCGTGTTAAGGCATTGGTACTAAAACGCAAACGAGCTAGCCCCATTAAGCTTTCAGACCAGTTATTTGGCATGTCACCATACATGGAGTCGATGAATAATGGATATGCATCACTAGACAGCACGGCTTCAACTTCCCTTGCACACATTCGTGCTGTTTCGATATCCCATTGTGGTGTTATACCTGCATGAGTCATCAAGATCTTTTTTTCTTCATCAATTTGTAATAAAGGTTGGCGACGTAACCAATTGATCAGTTCGTCAAGATCAGGTGCATGTAATAACTCATCGAGGTGATCTTTCGGCTTGTTACGACTAATTTTACAGTAAATTCCTAACAGATGGAGATCGTGGTTGCCAAGCACTAAACGTGCGGCAGAACCAAGGCTTTTTACATAGCGTAAAACTTGCAGTGATTCAGTTCCGCGGGCAATGAGATCGCCTGTTAACCACAGTGTGTCTTTGGTTGGATCAAAATGGACGCTTTCCATCAAGTCACGGAGCTCACGATAACAACCGTGAATATCACCTACTAAATATGTCGACATAATTAATTAATCAGTGTTGGGATAGCAAGACGAAAAGCAGGGATATCAACGTGGAAACTGTCCCCTTGTGTGCTTATCATCACATAATAACCTTCCATCGTACCCATTGGAGTTTCAAGGATTGCGCCACTGGTATAACGGTATTCTTTTCCTGGTGGGATAAGCGGTTGTTCACCAACCACGCCTTCACCTTGAACTTCGGTCTTATGGCCATCACTGTTAGTAATGAGCCAATAACGGCTCATTAATTGAATAGGCTCTCGTCCTAAATTACGAATGCAGATAGTGTAAGCAAACACATATCTCGCAATATCGGGTTGAGATTGGCTTTCTATATAGACACTCTGAACTTGGATGCTTACATTCGGCTCATTAAGCATAGTGCCTCCTTCAACAGACTATTCTGAACGGTTAGAGAGATAGTTTGCCATTTTACAATATTGTTCAACAGAAATATTTTCTGCTCGGGTACTTAAATCAATACCCAGTTCTGTTAACTCTTCAACGCTGAATAAATCCCCTAAACTATTACGAATCGTTTTACGGCGTTGGTTGAAAGCTTGTGTGGTAATACGGCTTAAAAATTTAATATCTTTTACCGGATACGGGTTTTCACGATGAGGAATCAACCTAACAATGGCTGAATCTACTTTTGGCGCTGGTGTAAATGCGGTTGGTGGTACTTCCAACACAGGCACCACGTTGCAATAATATTGCGCCATAACACTCAAGCGCCCAAAGGCTTTGCTACCTGGTCCTGCAACCAGACGATTCACCACTTCTTTTTGTAACATGAAATTCATGTCAGAAATAGAATTGGTGAATGTGAATAAGTGAAACATTAACGGTGTGGAGATGTTGTAAGGCAAGTTACCAAAAACGCGCAGGGGCTGGCCCGCTTGTTTGGCTAATTCACCAAAATCTACTGTCATTGCATCTTGCTGAATGATAGTCAATTTATCTTTTAGTTGAGGGTGAATGTGTAAACGTGCGGCAAGGTCACGGTCAAGTTCAACTACGGTCATTTTATCGATTCGGCTACCGACAGGTTCGGTTAAGGCACCTAAGCCGGGACCAATTTCTACAATGGACTGACCTGGCAGCGGGTTCATGGCATCCACGATGCTGTCGATAATAAATTGGTCAGTTAAAAAGTTCTGCCCGAAACGTTTGCGGGCAAAGTGCCCCTGATGGACTCGATTATTCATGTATTCTTAGATGTCATTTGGATAGCTAACTTTAATGCGGTGATAAAACTTCCCGCATCAGCATGACCCGTCCCCGCGAGCTCAAGGGCTGTCCCATGGTCGACAGAGGTACGGATAAAAGGCAGGCCGAGAGTGATATTTACTGCTCTGCCAAAACCTTGGTATTTTAACACAGGAAGGCCCTGATCGTGATACATTGCTAACACTGCGTCTGCATGGTTTAAATACTTAGCTTGAAATAGGGTATCTGCAGGCAATGGCCCAATCAAATTAATTCCTTTTGTACGTAGGCTTTCAAGTGCAGGCTCTATAGTATCAATTTCTTCGGTACCCATATGGCCGCCTTCTCCTGCATGTGGATTTAAACCACAAACATAGATGGCCGGTTTTTCAATACCAAATTTTGTTTGTAAATCATGGTGTAAAATGGTGATGACTTCATGCAGGCTTTGTTGGGTAATAGCGGCCGACACGTCCTTGAGTGGTAGATGCGTTGTGGCTAATGCAACACGCAGTTCTTCGGTAGCTAGCATCATAACAACGCGTTCACAGCCACTTCGTTGTGCAAAAAATTCAGTGTGACCACTAAATGACATGCCTGCATCATTAATAATCCCTTTATGTACGGGACCTGTTACAAGCGCTGAAAATTCGCCATTTAAACAGCCGTCACATGCTTTTGCTAAGCTCTCCACAACATATTGGCCATTATCAACATTGAGTACACCTGCCTTTGCAGGCGTTGCTAAATGAACAGGTAGAACGGATAACTGACCTGCAGGCTGTACTTCATTAATTGAATTGGGGGAATATTCAGTTAATGTCAGAGGCAAATTTAGCGCTTTGGCACGCTGGAGTAATAAATCAGGATCGGCACAAGCAACCAACTCAACAGGCCATTGCTGTTGAGCTAGCTGAATAAGTAGGTCTGGACCAACCCCGGCTGGCTCGCCGGGGGTGATAACAATAGGATTAATTTGTTTTTTCATCTGTAGATTGGCTGTCACGACCATCAACCATTTTCACGTAAGCAGAAGCACGTTGTTCTTGCATCCAGCTTTGTGCTTCTTCGTTAAATTTACGATTAAACAGTAAACGGTAAGCTTGATCTTTTTGCGCCGCGTCTGTTTTATCAACGTTGCGTGTGTCTTCTAATTGAATTAGGTGCCATCCAAAGTTTGATTGAACAGGTTGGCTTAATTCACCTTTATTCAGTCTCATTAGCGCATCGCGGAAAGCTGGGTCATAGATATCAGGCATATTCCAACCTAATTCACCGCCTTTTAACGCACTACCTGGGTCTTCAGAATTTTCTTTTGCTGCATCTTCAAATGAGATTTTGCCTGAACGAATTTCCTGAGCAATTTTGGTTAATTTTTGTCTTGCCTGTGCATCATCCATAATTGGTGATGACTTAATCAAGATGTGGCGTGCTTTCACTTCTGTGACAGAAATAGGTTGGCTGCCACCACTGACATCGTTAACACGTAAAATATGGTAGCCGACACCAGAGCGAATAGGGCCGACAACATCACCTTTTTTCGCATTTTTCAGTTGTTCAGCAAACACAACGGGTAATTCTTGCAGGCGTGACCAACCCATATTACCGCCTTTCAGTGCTTGAGGATCTGCTGAATAAGCGATAGCTAACTTACCGAAATCTCCGCCTTTTTTCAGTTCATCTAAAATTTTATTTACTAACGCTTCAGCGGTTTTTAGCTGTTCTTGTGTTGGATTTTCGGCTAATGGGATCAAGATATGACTTAGGTTAACGCCCATTTCGTAATTTGCTTGTGAGCTCATTTGTTCAGCAAGCGAATCAACTTCTTGAGGTAAAATGGTAACACGGCGGCGAACTTCATTGTTACGCACTTCAGCAATCAGCATCTCTTTACGAATTTCGCTACGATATTGATTCATATTGATGCCATCTGCGGTTAAACGCTGTTGCATTTGCTGCAATGTTAAACCGTTTTGACGAGCGATATCAGTAATAGTTGCATCTACGGCTTCATCTGGAATATTGATTTGCATTTGGCTAGCCATTTGCAAAATGATGTTATCCATAACGAGACGCTCAAGGATCTGATGACGCAGAGTTTGATCATCAGGCACCTGTTGACGTGCGTTCTGAGCATTCAGTTTTACCGTGTTGATCATATTCTGGACGTCACTTTCCAGCACAACACCGTTATTGACGACCGCAGCGACTTTATCCATTTGCTGAGGCGCAGCCAAAGCAGTGGAGCTTGCGAACATCAGTCCCAGAATAAGCGTTCTCCAATTCTTCATAATGGTCCTATAAATATTGACTTTGATTCCGCAAAAGCGGGCTAATCTCTTTTTACTCGTCATACTTCAAGTTGCAGTGTTGTTGACTGCGCTCACTCGCACTAGTCACATACTTGTGTATGCTCCTAGCGACTCAGTCACTTGTCGCCTAACTGCACCTCGAATTATTTAGAGTAAATGCTCGTCATACTTCAAGTTGCAGTGTTGTTGACTGCGCTCATTCGCACTAGTCACATACTTGTGTATGCTCCTAGCGACTCAGTCACTTGTCGCCTAACTGCCCCTGAGTTATTGACAGTAACTCTATGTTATTTTTATCAGAAAGCACGTTGATAAGGCATAATGCCACTTTCTAACATCTTCTGACTACCTAAACTATGATTGTTATTTAGGCCTCTAAGTTCCACATTGATTGACCATTTATTGTCATATTCACTGCTGAACTTCTCTTTTTGCCAACCAACTATCTTACGTTCATAGCCAAGGTTGACCGCCCAGCAGCAAGTATTGTATTGCAAACCAACAAGTTGGCTCGCAGGTTGCTGTTGTTTGGTATCATAATAATATGAGCCCACAAAACCCCAGCGCTCGCTTAATGGCCAACTAACTACAGTACCCACTTGTGAAATACCACGTTGGTATTCAGGCAGCGTATAGGTATAGCCGCCATTCGCAGTATCTTCACGACGGAAGGTTGCTTGAATATAATCGCGGTCAACGAAACGGTAGTTCAACTGAACTAAACGATCGGCATCTAAACGGTATTCTGCAACCGCATTCCCCATGGTGACATTACCGAGGCGGCGGTCATATTGTAAACCACCACGCAAGCCCCAATTATCATCAATTCGCCACATAGAGTCAGTGGCCCACAATAATGAGCCAGTGTTACTTTTATCATCAATTGGGCGATTTGAATCACCCGCACGTGGGCGTTCGAAATAATAAATTTGACCCACTGAGAAATTAAACCGCTCAGCTAAAGCATCATCATACACGCGGGTTGTAACACCTGTGGTGAACTGGTTTGCAGAGGCGATACGGTCAAGGCCACTGTAAATTCGGTCACGGAATAAACCGCTATAGTCTGACTGCAATAATGAAGAGTCAAAGTTATTGATATTGTCTTGATCTTTATACGGAATATACAAATATTGGACACGTGGTTCTAATGTTTGAACGAAATCGCTGCCTTGGAAAAGGTCTCGTTCGAAGACAACTTTTGCATCGCTTTTAAACATAGGCAGAACGCGCGTCACATTTTTTTCTAAGCTTTTATCCGTATTTGAGCGAGGGATATCTTGGTCGTAATGCGTCGCATACAGTTTGATACTGTTATTCATATTTGCCCAGCCATTAGATAATGGCAGGTTCACTTCAGGCTCAATGTGTAAGCGAGTTGCATCTGGGTTATTTTTCCCCACACTCGTAAAACGGGCAGCTTGTGCGTATGTATGCACATCAAAGGCACCTAAATTATTTTTATAATAATTGAAGTCCACCTGTGGCTCTGCTTTATAAGCACGCTTGTTGGGGTTATCCGCAAAAATTTGGAATTGTTTGTGAGTGACTTTCGCATTCCAGTTTGTATCTGAATAACCTGCACTGAATTTTTGCGTGGCGTAGCCATCAGTGGTGTTACCGTACTGGGAACTAAAGTCAGTAAAATAGCTAGGGTCGCTCACTTTGGTATAGTCAGAGCTAAAATTCCAGTGCCCTGCATAAGTCCCAGAATGGCGCCAGTAGAATAACCAGCGGTCATCGCTATCACGATCTTCACGCTTACCACGTTCTTTGTCTTTGATATAAGCTCGGTCATGATTTAGAAAATCAAAGGCCACGGTTCCTGTACCAGGAGCAATGAGGTAACGGAATTCATTATTTAATTTTACACCACGGTGGGTCATAAATTGAGGTGTAATCGTGGCATCGTAGTTTGGCGCAATATTCCAATAATAGGGTAATGAAAACTCTAGCCCATCGTTACTTGAATAACTCCCAGTCGGAATTAAGAAACCGGAACGACGTTTATTACCAATTGGTAATTGCATATATGGGCTATAGAAAATAGGCACGTCACCGACTTTAAAACGTGCATGCCAAATTTCAGCGACTTCTTCTTCGCGGTCGATTATCACTTCAGAGCCTGCAACGCTCCAGCTATTATTGCCGGGTAAACAGGTCGTGAACGTGCCGTTTTCCATAATTGAATAACGGTTTTCACCACGCATTTTCATTTTTTTCGCGTCACCACGCCCCTGACGGCCTACCATCATGTAGTTACCATCATTCACATCCGTGTTTTTATTATCTAAGTTAGACCACGCAGAAGGGCCTTTTAAGATAATTTGTGGGTCATCGTAGTGAACATTTCCGGTTGCCGTGACTTCGCGCACAGGGAGTTCACCCGCTGTTTCTGTTTGGGTGAGCTTCACATTATCAGCGGTTAATGTTTGGTTCCCTTGTTGAATATCGACATTACCTTCATATTCAACAAAATTAGGGTATTCACCACGGACATCCTCAGCGGTAATGTGAATCGGCAGGTCGTTAGGGTCACCTTTTACAATCGGTTTTGTGTAAACAGGGACACCCAGCATACACTGCTGTGCAAGGTCAGCATGCGCTTGCTGACTATAAATTGCCGCCCATACCATGGTGGCGAGTAGTGTTGGATAGCTTTTTTTCATCATTAAATATGGGGTTCCGTCATCATTGGCATCGCCAGCAAACGCTCAAAGACTAACTTAGCCAACCACTTTGCGCCAGTATAATGTAAGAAACTTTACGCGCGGGTAGTTATGCATAGAGCTGAATGAATAGTATGATAATGCAAAATTGCATTTTGAGCATTGAAGAATTGAGGGATATATGCACTATTGGGGCAAAATTATTGGCGTTATACTCGCAATCGTCTCTGGATTGGGTTTTTGGGGGGCGCTAATTGGGTTAATTATTGGGCATGGTTTTGATAAAGCATCGATTCAACGTAAATTTGCAGGGAGAATGAATAAGCGTGATCGCCAAATTATTTTCTTTGCTAGCACTTTCCAAATTTTGGGGCATTTAACGAAGTCCAAAGGCCGTGTAACCGAGACAGATATTCAGCTTGCAACCAATTTAATGGACAGAATGCAATTACACGGAGAAACACGAAAAGCGGCTCAACAAGCATTTAGAGAAGGCAAATCCCCTAACTTTCCATTACGTGATGTATTAAAACAATTACGTATGGCCTGTTATGGCCGTTTTGACTTGATTCAGATGTTTCTGGAAATTCAATTACAGGCAGCTTTTGCAGATGGGCAGCTACACCCAAACGAAAGAAAAGTGCTGTTTATCATTGCTGAAGAGTTAGGTATTTCTAAGGTTCAGTTTGAACAGTTCTTGGATATGATCCAAAGTGGTCGCCAATTTGGCCAAGGGTACTCTCAGCAGCAATCAGGAGGGTATTATCAGCAATCGAATGGCCCAACCCTTGAAGATGCTTGTAAAGTCCTTGGTGTGTCCCCGAGTGATGACCCAACAAAAATTAAGCGTGCCTATCGTAAATTAATGAGCGAACATCACCCAGATAAATTGGTTGCGAAAGGTTTGCCGCCAGAAATGATGGAGATTGCTAAGCAAAAGGCGCAGTCTATCCAAGCAGCTTATGACTTAGTCAAGAAGGAGCTCGGCTTTAAATAAATTTCCCTGTCATATTTCGCGCCGCAGCGTTGTTGGCTGCGCTCGCGCACCCTAGTCACATACTTGTTGTATGCTCCTAGGGATTTGCTCTCTTGCCGCCTAGCTGCAACACGAACTATTTAAGGGAAATCAGGTTAACGAAGAAAAACCAAAAAATCTCGCTTTGTTGGCTGCGCTCGCGCACCCTAGTCACATACTTGTGTATGCTCCTAGGGATTTGCTCTCTTGCCGCCTAGCTGCATCACGAACTATTTAGGGGAAATCAGGGGAATAATTAAAATGGATTATTTCGCTCCCGTTTTTTGTTGGCTGCGCTCGCGCACCCTAGTTACATAGTTATGTATGTTCTTAGGGTAAAAACAAACGGGAAAATAATCAGCGCAAAAACAGAGTGAGTTAATTTCTGCACTGGTAATATTGAAATCTAATCAATCGATTAGAGACCGTTAAAAATCCGGTGGGCAGGTAAAATGCATTGACGTGCCGTATTCAGGGTGGGTGATGTATAATTCCTGAGCATGTAATTGTAAGCGAGTAGCTAGCGCTTTGGCCTCATCTTGTGCATAGAAGCGATCACCAAGGATAGGGTGACCTAACGCTAACATATGGACTCTAAGTTGGTGCGAACGACCCGTAATAGGGGAAAGCTTTACACGAGTGGCTTGTTCTTCATATTGTAAAACTTGGTACTCGGTTTGTGCTGATTTCCCTGTTTCGAAACACACTTTTTGCTTAGGGCGGTTTGGCCAATCACAAATTAGCGGCAAATCAACCAAGCCTTCTTCTTTTTCTAAATGACCCCAAACACGAGCAATATAGAATTTTTTCGGCTCACGCTCTCTAAATTGGCGTTTAAGTTCGCGTTCAGCTTTTTTGTGCAGTGCCACAACCATGACGCCACTTGTCGCCATATCTAACCGATGTACGGATTCAGCGGCGGGAAAATCACGCTGAACACGGCTCATAATGCTGTCATGGTGCTCCGGCGCTTTTCCGGGAACAGAGAGTAACCCGCTAGGTTTATTCACCACAATGATGTGATCATCTTGGTAAAGTATATGCAACCAAGGTTCAATAGCAGGTTGGTAGGGTTCCATCATAACGTGTGTAACTCCGAAGCTTTTAAATAATTTCTCCCTCAGATGAGGGAGAAATAAGTGACTATTTTAGTTTACGCTTACTATAATTCAAATTACTAATAATAAGCTATTTGAATGAGCGACAGCGTACTCACAGCAAGTCGGCTACTGATGAGTTACCACAACTAAACGAATCGCATCTAGTCGCCATGTAGCTTGGTCGATATTAGTCATCAGTTGTTGGCGTTCTTCCTCAATAATATCAAGTTCTTCATCACGGATATTTGGGTTGACCGCTTTTAGTGCTTCTAAACGAGAAAGCTCCAACGTTAGCGCCTTATCAGCCGCTTCTTTTGCATTCTCTATCAATGCTTTGGCTTCTTTTTCGATCATTGGCTCAGATAAGCGTAATACCGAATGAACCTCATTTTGTACTGCATTGACCAGTTTGCTTGCCATATGGCGGTTAATGGCATTTAATTGGCGGTTAAAACTTTCAAACTCAACTTGAGATGATAAGTTATTACCTTTTAAATCAATTAATAAGCGTACCGGAGTTGCGGGTAAGAAACGGCTAATTTGCAGGTTCTTAGGTGCTTGAGCTTCCACAACGTAAATCAGTTCAGTCAATAAGGTGCCAACAGGCAGCGCTTTGTTTTTCAATAAAGAAACCGCACAGCTGCCGGTATCGCCAGATAGCACTAAATCTAAACCATTACGAATAATAGGGTGCTCCCAGCTGATAAATTGCGTATCTTCACGAGAAAGTGCTTGCTCTCTATCAAACGTGATGGTGCAACCATCTTGAGGAAGTCCTGGGAAATCAGGTACTAACATATGGTCTGAAGGTGTGAGGATAATCAGGTTATCACTTTTATCTTCTTGATTAATACCGACAATATCAAAAAGATTGAGTGCAAAGTTAACCAATTCGGTATCGTTATCACCTTCACCAATTTCTTCAGCCAACAGATTGCCAGACTCGCCACCGTTTGAATGCATTTCAAGCAAACGGTCACGGCCTTGTTCCAATTGTAATTTCAAGCTGTCATGCTCTGCACGGCAGGTTTTAATAAAATCATCAAAACCTTCTGTGACTGTCGGTTCAGCCATAAATTGCAGTAATGGTTGGTAGTATTTATCGTAGATAGCTCGGCCTGTTGGGCAGGTATGTTCAAAGGCATCTAAGCCTTCGTGATACCAGCGGATCAACACAGATTGTGCGGTATTTTCTAAATAAGGCACATGAATGCTGATATCACGGCTTTGTCCAATACGGTCTAAACGGCCGATACGTTGCTCAAGTAAGTCTGGATTAAACGGCAGGTCGAACATCACCAACTGGTTAGCAAATTGGAAGTTACGCCCTTCAGAACCGATTTCAGAACATAATAGAACCTGCGCGCCTTCTTCTTGAGATGCAAAATAGGCAGCCGCTCGGTCTCGTTCTAATAACGATAACCCTTCGTGGAAAACGGCAGCACGAATCGCTTCGCGTTCACGTAACACTTGCTCCAATTGTAGTGCGGTTGCGGCTTTCGCGCAGATCACTAACACTTTTTCATGGCGGTTTGCGGTCAAAAAGCCCATTAACCACTCAACCCGCGGGTCAAAGTTCCACCACGTGGCGTTTTCACCTTCGAACTCTTGGTAAATTTGCTCAGGGTAGAGCATTTCTTTTGCACGTGTTTCAACGTCTTTTTTACTGCCCATAATACCAGCCACTTTAATTGCGGTTTGGTATTGGGTGGGCAATGGCATTTTTAACGAATGCAATTCACGACGAGGGAAGCCTTTGACACCATTTCGGGTATTTCTGAACAACAGGCGGCTAGTACCATGGCGGTCCATTAACATGTTGATCAGCTCTTGGCGCGCAGCATTGCCATCTTCACCTTCAAGATTTGCAGCCTTTAGCAGTGGTTCGATATCTTGTTCTTTGATTAATTCGTTAAGTAAATTTTGCTGGTCATTAGTCAGTTTGTCACCCGACAGCAACAGTGAAACCGCATCAGCAACAGGACGGTAGTTTTCTTGCTCAGCAATAAAGTCTTGGTAATCATGAAAACGGCTAGGGTCAAGTAAACGCAAGCGAGCGAAGTGGCTTTCTTGGCCAAGTTGCTCTGGTGTTGCCGTTAATAGCAAAATAGAAGGAATATTTTCAGCTAATGTTTCAATAACTTGATATTCGCGGCTCGGGGCGGTCTCACTCCACTGTAAGTGGTGAGCTTCGTCGACGACCATCATATCCCAGCCTGCTTCAACTAATTGGTCAAAACGCTGCTTGTTACGACGGACGAAATCCAGTGAACACAGAACGAGTTGTTCTGTTTCAAATGGGTTATCACTATCATGCTGTGCTTCACTGTAACGGCTATCATCAAACAAAGAAAAACGCAGATTAAAGCGGCGTAGCATCTCAACCAGCCATTGGTGCTGTAAGCTATCAGGAACAATAACTAAGACGCGCTCTGCACGGCCTGCCATTAATTGCTGGTGGATAATCATCCCCGCTTCAATGGTTTTACCTAAGCCGACTTCGTCAGCGAGTAATACACGCGGATGGTGGCGTTTTCCCACTTCATTGGCAATATGTAATTGGTGTGGGATCAGACTTGCACGAATACCGCGTAGGCCTGTCGCTTGATGTTTGACTTGCTCGCTTTGGAATTTGCGCGCACGAAAGCGTAAAGCGAAACGGTCCATACGGTCAATTTGCCCAGCAAATAGACGATCTTGCGGCTTATTGAATGTGAGCTTGCTGTCGAGGAACACTTCTCTAAGGCTCACACCGGTTTCTTGCGTATCTAAACGTGTGCCGATGTAAGTCAATAATCCTTTATCTTCTTCAATGCTTTCAACTTGAAGTTGCCAGCCTTCGTGGCTGGTAATGGTATCACCTTCATTAAACATCACTCGGGTAATAGGGGCATCACTGCTAGAGTAAAGGCGGTTTTCGCCACTAGCAGGAAAAAGCAACGTTACCATACGGGCATCAATTGCCACGACGGCACCTAATCCAAGTTCGCTTTCTGTATCGCTGATCCAGCGTTGACCAAGAGTAAATGGCATAGATTTAACTTAATTCCATAAAATTGAGAGTTTATTTTTTAGATTTTTTAAGACAATTTTTATCAGTGTCTTCGCCCAGTGTTGGTGTAGCTCATTAATAGTTACACAAGGAAGAGTTCGAATTATTTTAAAAATAGTCGTTACCTGATGATTAATTATACACATTTAATTATTCAAATTGCAGCAAAGTGAGCACTAAGGCGTTTGCTGGGCTTGTGGCCGAGACAATGAGTCAGTCTATTTGAATTATAATGAGTATTGTTGATTATCACGCATAATTTGTGTAGCCAGACGTGCGAGACACCAAAGGGGCGATATATTAATTCAACCGAAGGCTATCGTCACCTGTTAAAAAAACATCAAAGGTAGAATAAATTTTAAAACAACAGGGTAATTTGCCCAGTTAGCAGGGTATCAAAGTCATCTTGTAAGAAAGGCAAGATAGCATCTGCTATTGGTTTGATTTGCTTGGAAATATAATGTTCGTAATCCGGTTTTGCCGTGATGATTTCCAGCGGTTCAGGCCCTGCCTGAGTGATAATATAGTTTATCCAACCACCATTTTGATATTGCAAAGGGCGCTGTAATTTTAAATTATAGTCATCAGCGGTACGAGCAGCTCGAACATGCGGAGGAACATTTTTTTGGTAATCAGTCAATTTTCGGCGCAGGCGTTTACGGTAAACTAAACGGTCATCATATTGGCCTGAACGAATATTTTGCACATATTCACGAATATATTCACGGTAAGGTTGGCGATAAAAAATACGGGTATAGAGCTCTTTTTGGAATATTTGTGCTAAGGGGGTCCAGTCTGAGCGAATGGTTTCCAGCCCTCTAAATACCATGGTGTCTTTACTCAGCCCTGCATAGCGTTTTTTACTCCCCATTTCAGCACCACGTACCGTTGGCATCAAAAATCGGCGGTAATGGGTTTCATATTCAAGCTCTAAAACCCCCTCTAATTGCCATTCTTCAGCTAAATGTTTTTTCCACCAGCTATTCACGTAATCACGTAAAGCAAAGCCAATTTTTTGCGCTTGCTCTTCATTGTGGGCGTCTCGTAACCATACAAATGTGGAGTCGGTATCCCCATAAATAACTTGGTAACCCTGTGACTCAATCAAACGTTTGGTTGTACGCATAATTTCATGGCCACGCATGGTGATTGATGCAGTCAGTCTTGGGTCAAAAAAACGGCACCCTTCAGCGCCTAGTACCCCAGCAAATGCGTTCATAATAATTTTCAACGCTTGGGATAGTGGCGCATTATGCTCTTTTTTGGCTTTATCCCGTTCTTGCCAGATATGGCTGACAATATCGGGTAAACAGTGGGTTGTACGAGAAAACCAAGCTTGGCGAAAACCAGGAACAGAATATTCAAGGTCTGGATGCGCTAATCCTTCAATCATACCCGCAGGGTCGATGAGAAAAGTTCTAATAATTGAAGGATATAGGCTTTTATAATCCAAAACTAATACGGAGTCATATAGCCCAGGTTGGGAGTCCATGACAAAGCCCCCGGGGTTCAGTTGCATTTTATGTTCCGTCAGGTTGGGAGCGATAAAGCCAAGGCGGTGTAGACGGGGAATATAAAGGTGTGAGAATGCTGCGACAGATCCGCCCATTTTATCAACAGCAAGGCCAGTTACTGTTGAACGTTCTTGCAAGAAAGCCATTAAATCCGTTTTTTCAAAGATCCGATGGACTAAAATACAATCTTGAATATTGTAGTGTGCTAGAGCGGGTTTATCGTGAGCAAAGCGGCGGTTGATTTCATCCATTCGGTCATAAGGGGTATCAATCGCTTTACCTTCGCCAAGGAGTTCTTGAGCGACAAACTCTAAACTAAATGATGAAAAACTCCATGTTGCTGCTTTTAATGCATCAATACCATCAATAATTAACCGGCCTTCAGCAGCGGCAAAAAATACCCCTTGCTTAAAGCCATGCTCTCGCCACTCCAATTTTTTGTTTTGTCGACCAAACAATAATGGGATGCCATAACGCTCTGCATGTTTTTGTAATACTTGTAGGTCGAATTGGATTAGGTTCCAACCAATGATGGCATCAGGGTCGTATTGGTGAAGCCATTCATTGAGTTTATGAAGTAATTGCGGGCGGCTATTCACATAGATTAAGCGATGTTCAGCGCTCAATGCAGGCCCTTGTTCTGGCCCCAACATAAATACCACGTTGTCACCACAGCCAGACAGCCCTATAGAATAGAGTTCACCATGTTGACTGGTTTCGATATCAAGGGAAACGGCCTTGACTAAGGGGCGGTAGCCTTCGCAAGGTTTTAGTTGAAACTCCCCTTGCTGATTTCGAGAAAACCAGGCAGAGGCCGCGATAAAGCGTTCCATTAGATACCGTTCACTTGGGCGAATATCGGTTTCTAATAATTCAACACCCAATTCGTTGCAGTTTTTTTCAAGGTTCTGTAATTGTCGATATTGGTGGCAATAAATCGCATAGACCTTTTCACGTTTAAAATCAATTAATTCAAGAAGCCGATAGGTAATATTGGGTTGTTCATCTAATAGGTGTTTTACTCGAGGAAATTGAGATTCAGCTAAAAAACCAATGGCTTTTTGATAGGGAACAGTGACCTTTTGTGGTTGGTTATCAGTGAGTAGCCAATAAGAGACCTCGACACCGTGACGGGTGTCTTTCCAGTGACGGCTAAGAATAAAGCCTCTTTCTGCTGGAGCGATAAGTTGGGTCATTAGGCTACTCGCATAAAACTTGCATAAAAAATAGTTACGATAAATATACGCGAATAGTGTGAATTTATACAGTGTTAATTGTTGGCAGCGGTGGTGATACTCAGTAACGCAGATGCCGCACTTTGCCCCTGTAATAGGTATTGAGTATCGCCATCGTAGGCGATTTTCCCCTCTGCAATAACCAGTGTCCGTGGGGCAATTTGCAGGGCATCATCGACATTATGGGAAACCATTAACAATGTGATTGATTTTTCTGCACAAATTTCCCTGAGTAATAGCAGCATTTCTCGGCGTAATGCAGGGTCGAGAGCTGAAAAAGGCTCATCAAGTAATAAAATTGGTTGATTGCGGATCATGCAGCGTGCTAATGCCGCGCGTTGACGTTGCCCCCCCGACAGTTGTGCTGGTAACCTATCTAAACATTCACTCAGGCTGACACGGCTCGCCATTTGCTCAACTCGCTGAATTTGCGTTTTATTCAGGCGTAAATTGGGTTGCAGTCCAAGACCAATGTTTTGCCGGATTGTCAGGTGTGAAAATAAATTATTTTCTTGAAATAACATAGAAACAGGGCGCTTAGCCGGAGGGCTAAAAGTATGGTCTTCGCCATTGAGCGCAATTGTACCGCTTTTGGGAAATTGAAAGCCGCTAATCAAGCTTAATAGCGTACTTTTCCCTGCACCACTTGGCCCCATAACTGCCACAGACTCACCGAACTGAACAGAAAAATCAAATGACATTGTCAGGTTGTCGTATTGGTAATCTAGCTGAGTCAATTTAATCATGGTGTTTTCCTGAGATACGTTCAATCAAGCTAAATAAGCAAAAGCAAAGCAATAGCAATAGCATGGCAGTAACAGCCCCATCGTTTGACCGGTAAGCCCCTATTTGCTGATAAAGATAATAAGGGAGTGTGCGGAAGTTATCATTGCCAAATAACGCGACAACACCAAAATCACCAATTGAGATAACACAAGCAAATGCGAGAGCTTGGGAAATAGGTTTGCGTAATGCTTTAAGTTCAATAATTCGGAAACGATTAAAACCAGAAATGCCAAGTGATTGGCACAATGGGTTATAGCGTTCAGCGCTGTCTCGCATAGGGTTTTCTAATACTTTTAACGCATAGGGAATGGCTAACAAAGCATTAGTCATGATAACTAATGGGTAAGGGGATTCAGGTAAGCCTACCGTTTCATTAAAAAAGATAAAAAAACCTGTCGCGAGCACGATACCGGGCATGGCTAAAATAATTAACCCACTAAGTTCTAAGGCTTGCCCTAGACGAGCCGCTTGGCGTAAGCGCAATTCACGGCTGCTCCATAACAACATTAAGGTAAGTACCACGCAGACAGTACCAGCACACAGTGCAATAAACACAGAGGTTGCCGTGGCTTGCCATAAGGCAGGTTGCTGCAATACCACCCAAAGTTGCCCATTTAAGCCATCAAAAATAACAGCGAACAGCGGGGGCAGTAGCAATAACATGGCAGCGATAATGAGCAGCAGGTCACGAATACGACGAAATGCGTTATCAGCGGGGTCAACCCATTGCGCTTGTTGGCTAAACCCCACTGAAAATACACTATTTACTCTATGGCAGATAAACATTAAACCGACACAGAAAAACAGCTGGATGAGCGCCAAAAGGGTGGCTCGTCCTAAATCAAAATCATAATTAAGTGCTTGGTAAATAGCCAATTCGATGGTGGTTGCTGCCGGGCCGCCTCCCAGAGCGAGAACCGTCGCAAAGCTGGCAAAGCACAGCATAAAAATTAACGCAGCAGTAGGTAATATTTGCCGCCGTAAATAAGGCCATTCTAAAATAGTAAATTGCTGCCACTCATTGAACCTCAGTTGTGCTGCAATTTGTCTCTGCTCAATAGCGATATTTTCTAAAGACTGTAATAGCATACGAGTCGCTAGTGGCATATTAAAGAAAATATGTGCTAGCAAAATGCCTTTTAGGCCATAAGGTGAAAAGGTGTAATTAAATCCCAGTAATTGACAAAGTTTAGCCAGCCAACCCGTTTGCCCGTAAACTGATAAAATACCAAATACGGCAACTAACACCGGAAGAACCAACGTCATTGCACATAAGCGTAAAAATAGGGTTCGCCCAAAAAAACGACGGCGGTGTAGTGCTCTTGCAAGAAAAATAGCAGGGATTACAGAAAAAATAGCGGATAAAAAAGCCTGCCAGAAAGTAAAGCCAATCACATGCCACAAATAGCTATCGCTAATAATGTCAGTCATTGAAATTTCAGGTGCAAAAAACCACAGTGCACCAAAACTAATAAGTGCAACCGTAATCAGTAATCCGGAGGCCAACGCCCCCGGTAGTAGAGACAAATTAATTAGCGACTGACGGCGGTTTGCCATAAACGAGTCCAATTTTGGCGTTCTTTGGCCACTTCTTGAGAACTAAATTGTAAGGCTTTTTCAGGTAGAGGTAACTGGTTGTATACCTCAGGTAAGGGAATATCAATGACCGGATACATCCAGTTTGTTGTTGGCAAGGTATTTTGGAATTCAGGCGTTAAGACAAACTGCAAGAACTGCTTGGCAAGCTCCGGCTGTGGGCTATTTTTCAGCCTTGCTGCCACCTCAACTTGCATATAGTGACCCTCATTAAATAATGCCGCAGCATAGTTATCTTTTTGGTCATTAAGCATTTGATAACCCGGCGATGAGGTATAACTGAGTACAAAATCACCTTCCCCTTTTAAGAACAGGCCATAAGCTTCACTCCAACCTTTAGTTACGGTGAGTGTTTTGCCTGCCATTTTTTGCCATGCATCCGCAGACTTGTCGCCATACAGTTTTTCAATCCACAGCATTAAGCCAAGTCCGGGCGTACTGGTTCGAGGATCTTGGTAAATAATTTTCCAATTATTTTCACTATTTAATAATGCATCCATACTTGTTGGTGGTTGTTTAATTTTATTAGTGTCATATATGAATGCGAAATAGCCATAGTCATAAGGAATGAAGGTTGAGCTATCCCACGAAATAGGCAGCTTCAATGCACTGGTATTAATGTCGGCAGGAGCAAACAGGCCTGTTTTTTCAGCAGAATCTAATAAATTATTATCTAACCCTAAAATCACATCTGCTTTGCTATTTTTTCCTTCCATTCTGAGTCTGTTTAGCAGAGCTACACCATCCCCCAGCGCCACTATTTTTAATTCACAATCGCACTGCGCTTCGAAATTTTTTTTAATTTGTGGTCCTGGACCCCACTCTGCGGCAAAGGAATCGTAGGTATAAACAGTAAGCGTTGGTTTATCCGCCCATGCTAATTGACTTAAACTGAGTGCACCAAAGGTAAAGAACGATGCTATAATTTTGTTTTTAAACATGCTTTTTCCTGCGCTAAAAGATAGTGACACAGGATTTGAGGAGAAACCGGTGCAGATATGCAGACGGAGGCTCAAATCCCTACGCCGGTATTAACCGGATCAGGTTCTACGGGTTATTTCTCAGCCGAAATAAGTTCGGCACCCCGTTGAGATGTTCACTATTGTAGTGACTTCAGACATATCTGCAAACTGTATTGATATAGGTTTACCAGTTTAGGTATGTGTGAAACAATTAGGCATCTTTCAAATTTGGTTATTGAGGTAGTCTGTGATTGATGATGATGGCTACCGCCCGAATGTAGGAATTGTAATTTGTAATCGGCAAGGGCAAGTTTTATGGGCCCGCCGCTATGGTCAACACTCATGGCAGTTTCCTCAAGGAGGCATCAATCCTGGGGAATCGCCGGAACAGGCGATGTATCGTGAGCTATACGAAGAAGTCGGGCTACAGCGTAAGGATGTCAGGTTATTGGCATCTACCCGTAATTGGTTACGTTACAAATTACCCAAGCGTTTGGTGCGTTGGGATACAAAACCTGTTTGTATTGGGCAGAAACAGCGTTGGTTTTTACTTCAACTTCAATGCAATGATGCCGATATAAACGTGCAGCGCAGTAAGTCGCCAGAATTTGATGGCTGGCGATGGGTCAGTTATTGGTATCCTGTTAGGCAGGTGGTTTCTTTTAAACGTGAGGTTTATCGGCGTGTCATGAAAGAATTCGCTCCCGTAGTTATGCCTTTACAGGAACAAAAATTACCACAACGGCCCTCTTTTAATAACCGTAGGCGTGGAGCAAAGTAGCCTATGTTGACGCGTTTACGTGAAATTGTCGAAAAAGTTGCAATGGCGACAAGTTTGACTGATGCGCTAGAAGTGTTGGTGAATGAGACCTGCAAAGCAATGAGAACAGACGTTTGTTCCATTTATTTAGCTGATCACCCTCGCCAATGCTATTACTTAATGGCAACCCGCGGGTTAAAAAAACCTAGCGGGATTGCTATTCGTCTAGGTTTTGATGAAGGTGTCGTAGGGGCCGTAGGGCGCCAATCTGAAATGCTCAATCTAGCCGATATTCGTGAACACCCTCAATATAAATTCCTGCCTCAGCTTAAAGAAGAACAATTAAAAGCTTTCTTAGGTGTTCCCGTGGTATACCGTCGCCAATTATTAGGTGTGCTGGTCGTACAGCAACGGGAAAAACGCTTGTTTAATGAAACCGAAGAATCTTTCATGGTAACGCTGTCGATGCAACTCGCCGTGATTTTGTCGCAAGCACAAGCAAAAGGTATTTTTGGGCAATATCGACAAAATAGAATTAAAGCGATTCCTGTATCACAAGGAATTGCAATGGCTTATGGATGGCAAGATAGTTCCCAACCTTCTTTAGATAGTATTTTTCAAGCAAGCGCTATTGATATCGATAAAGAAAAACAACGCCTTGTCGTCGCCCTTGAAAGTGCTACAGCGGAATGTCGTCGTATTAGTAAACGTTTTATGGCGAGCTCAGCAAAAGAAAGTGCGGCGATATTTGATCTCTACAATCATTTGCTTAGTGACCCACAGCTAAAAAAACACCTGTTTGCCGCCATCAATGATAACGCAACCGCTGAATGGGCAGTTAAAACAGTCATTGAAAATTATGTAGAGCAGTTTTCTCGCCTGCGTGACCTTTATTTAAGGGAAAGAGGGGCAGATTTAAAAGCATTAGGTCAACGCTTATTATTTCATCTTGATGATTCACTTACCGCAAATGAGCAATGGCCAGAACGTTTTATTTTAGTTGCTGATGAATTAAGTGCTAGTGTATTGGCTGAGTTACCTATTGAACAACTTGCCGGTGTAGTTGTGCGTGACGGAGCAACGCATTCTCATTCAGCTATCTTAATCAGAGCTATGGGAATTCCTGCGATTATGGGGGCGGATATTGAGCCTTCGTTATTACATAACCGCCATTTAATATTAGATGGTTACCGTGGTGAGCTCTTTATTGAACCTGAAAATTTAATTGTTCAGGAATACCAGCAAATCATTGAAGAAGAAAATGTTATTAGTCGCTTAGCGGAAGGAACTCTTGAACAAGATGCAGCACTTAAAGGCGGCGAACAAGTTCATATTTACCTTAATGCAGGCTTAAGTCCGCGCTACGAGCAACAGATTAACACAGGGGTTGATGGCGTTGGCCTGTATCGTACTGAACTGCCTTTTATGTTGCACAATGGTTTTCCCTCGGAAGATGAGCAAAAACAACTCTATAAAGAAGTTTTACAACTTTTCCCTACCAAGCCTGTAGTGTTAAGAACCCTTGATATAGGGGCGGACAAACAGTTGCCATACATGCCAATTAGCGAAGAAAACCCAAGCTTAGGCTGGCGCGGTATTCGCATCATGCTGGACCAGCCCGAGATTTTTTTAATCCAGCTAAGGGCTATGTTACGGGCGAATATGTTTTCAGGTAATTTACGTATTTTATTACCGATGGTGACCAGTGTTAATGAGATAGACGAAGCAATTTTGCTGATAAAAAGAGCAAGGGACGAAGTGAGTTTTTTATTAAAAATGCCAGTTGAGATGCCCCAAATTGGTATTATGCTTGAAGTTCCTTCTTTGCTATTTCTATTACCGGAAATAAAAAAACGCGTTGATTTTATCTCTATCGGGACTAATGACTTTACACAATATTTACTTGCTGTTGACCGTAATAACACCCATGTAGCGGCGCTATATGATAATCTTCATCCCTCAATTGTGCGCTTTTTAGCAAAAGTAAGTGAAGAGTGCCAACGCCTTCAACTCCCTGTAAGTGTTTGTGGGGAAATGGCAGGGCAGCCACTCAGCGCAATGGTATTAATTGCTCTAGGATATCGCTCCTTAAGTATGAGTGGGCGTAGTGTTCCTCGCATGAAATATTTAATCCGCCAGCTTGACCCAGCCTTGATGTCGCAGTTAGTACCTAAGTTATTGGCTGCGGAAACGAGTGATAGTGTCAGGCTAGAGGCGAGTGAATTTATGGAGCAACACCATTTAGGCGGTTTTGTACGTGGTGGGATTTAACTTACAACAAGATGTAAGTATTTAATTTGGTTTAGTTTGAAAAATATCAAGTATAAATGACTATACTTTTTGTTGTATGCTTCAGGGGCTTCACAAATTGAAGCCTGTTGAATATGTAATAGTCGACGAGTAGTTGGCTTAATGATTAAAAAGTGGGGAACAATGAGTAACAACTACTTAGCATTTCCGGAAATAGATCCTGTTATGTTCTCGATTGGGCCAGTATCGTTACACTGGTATGGCTTTATGTACCTTGTTGGCTTTGTTTTTGCCCTTTGGCTAGCAGGGCGTCGCGCTGCAAAACCCAATAGTGGCTGGACAAAAAACGAAGTAGAAAACTTGCTGTATGTTGGCTTTGTTGGCGTATTTGTCGGTGGTCGGTTAGGTTACGTTTTCTTTTATAATCTCCCTGTTTTTCTTGACGATCCTTTATATCTATTTAAGGTTTGGGATGGTGGCATGTCCTTCCATGGCGGCCTAATCGGTGTGATATGTGCCATGATGTGGTTTGCTCACCGTACTCGCCGTCGTTTCCTGCAAGTATCTGACTTTGTTGCACCATTGATCCCATTTGGCTTAGGCATGGGCCGTATTGGGAACTTTATTAATGGGGAGCTATGGGGACGAGTAACACTCGATACGCCATGGGCATTTTTATTCCCACATTCACGCAGTGAAGATATTCAACTTGCCGCACAGGACCCTTCGTTATTACCCATATTAGAGCAGTATGGTGTGCTACCTAGACACCCATCACAGCTTTATGAAATGTTCTTAGAGGGAGTTGTTCTGTTCCTTATTTTGAACTTATTTGTGCGTAAACCTCGTCCAATGGGGAGTGTTTCCGGGTTATTCTTGATTGGTTATGGTGCATTTAGGATTATTGTTGAATTCTTTAGGCAACCAGACGCACAGCTTGGTTTATTTGGTGGTATTAGTATGGGACAAATTCTATCAATTCCGATGATTATTATTGGCGTTCTGATGATTGTTTGGGCTTACAAATATGGCAAAAATGTGCCAGCCCATAAGCCACTAAAAGAGCCTACAAAGAGTTAATAAATACAATTATTGGGGCTAACTTAGTCTGTTGAATATAACTATTTTGTAAATAAAGCAATGAAGTACAACGAGACAAAGGTTAGCCACTTAAGTTATTTTTTTAAAAGAGAGTCACTATGAAGCCGTATCTTGATTTATGCCAACGTATTATTGATGAAGGGCAATGGGTTGAAAATAAACGAACTGGCGTTCGTTGTTTAACCGTTATTAACGCTGACCTTGAATATGATGTGGGCAATAATCAATTCCCCTTGATTACGACTCGTAAAAGCTTTTATAAAGCGGCGATAGCTGAGCTTCTTGGTTATCTACGTGGCTACGACAATGCGGCTCAATTTCGTGAAATTGGTTGTAATACATGGAATGCCAATGCAAATGAGAACCAAGCATGGCTGAATAACCCTTATCGCAAAGGTGAGGATGATATGGGCCGCGTATATGGTGTTCAAGGGCGTTCATGGCAACGCCCAGATGGAACACATTTAGATCAGCTGAAAAAAGTCGTCAATAACTTAAAAAATGGAATTGATGACCGCGCAGAAATTATCACTTTCTATAACCCTGGTGAATTTGAAATGGGTTGCTTGCGTCCCTGCATGCATACTCATACTTTTTCATTGCTAGGTGATACCCTACATTTAACATCTTACCAACGTAGCTGTGATGTACCGCTTGGTTTAAATTTCAACCAAGTACAATGTTTTGTTTTGCTCGCTCTTATGGCTCGTATTTCAGGCCATAAAGCAGGTAAGGCTTACCATAAAATTGTGAATGCACATATTTATGAAAACCAACTGCCTTTAATGCGTGATGTCCAACTAAAACGTGAGCCGTTTGCTTCCCCTTCATTGGTTATTAACCCCAAAATTCAGTCATTAGAAGACCTCGAAACATGGGTGACTTCGGATGATTTTACTCTCGAAGGGTACCAGTGCCATGAGGCTATCAAATATCCGTTTACTGTTTGATTAGCGAATAAATTGTTTACTAAGATGGTTTTATCGGAAAACCATCTTATTATCGTTTTTTAACTTATCATCAATTTTCCTCCTTTATCTATCCCATCTTTCTTGATGAATTTTATCTTGGTTCATAATTAATTTACTTTCTTGCATTTATTTTGAATTAACTATTTCTTTGCGAAGCAGCTCGCAAATTGACTTGTATTGTTATGCATTTATTTATTTTGTTGCGAAGCGTTATGCAGTTTGTAATGACAAACCTCGCTAGACAGATTTTTTTTGGCAATCTCTGTCTTGCATATAAAAAGTGGGGTCACAACAAAATGAAAGTTGAATTAAATACAACGCAGCGTGGTTTCACCTTAATTGAGATTATGATTGTTTTATTTATTTGTTCTTTTGTTATTTTTTCTGGTTTATATCAATGGAAACAGCAAGTAGAAAGGCAGCGGTTAATCGATGCGGCTAGGCAAGTATCTGAGTTTATTTATAGCCAAATGACAGAAGGTGTCTATTTAAATAGGTATCAAATATTATCCGTTAAGGCTGGTAGAAATGATTGGCAGCTTGATGTTAAAGATGCGAACAGCAAGCAAGAGGTTGGCAAGTTAACAGCAAAAAGGTACCAAGGAATAGAACTTAGTAAAGCAAGCCGTACTTCAATTCAGCTATATGGTAAGCAGGGAACGATCCGTGCTTTTAGCATAGAGCTAAAAAATCAGAATCAGCAAATCACAATTTATATTTCTTCATTAGGCCGTATTAGAAGCTGTAGTCATAAAAAAATGACAGGGGTACCTAAATGTTGAATCCCTTAAATAACGATAAATTAAAAAAACAGCAGGGATTTACACTTATTGAAATATTAATGGCAATGGCTATCAGTAGCATTGTTTGTGTATCAGCGATGAGCGCTATTCCTACATTATTTAAGCAAACCTATCGAACTTACATTCAATACCAAATAGACAAGGATATAAGGCAAACATTGATAAATATGGAAAAAGATTTTAGAAGGATAGGTTACTGTAGTAGCCTAAATTGTGGTGAAGAACCTTTAAAAATCACATCAAAATTTTTAAGCAAAGGGAATAACTCGTGCATTATTTTTGCTTATGACCAAGATTTATCGGGTAAGTGGGAAGATATTAAATCCAAATCTAAAGATTCTGATTATTTTGGTTATCGGTTAAATAATGAAAAACTAGAGTCCAATCGAAATGTCCGAAATTGTGATGGGACTCGTTGGCAATCATTATTTGATGAGAAGTTAATCAAAGTTAAAAAATTAGCATTTGATTGGCGGGAAAATACCCAATTACTTGAAATGGAAATAAGCCTTAAAACAGAGTTATTACCTAATCAAATATTTAATTACCGGATAGCGGTCTTAGTTAGAAATCTATGAAGAATATAGAGCAACAACAGGGAAACGTTTCTCTGCTTATGGTTATTATTTTTATCACAATAGGCACATTATTGATTAAATCGGTGCATTTTTTCCAAGAACGAGCTAGGGATGAGTTGCATAAGGAAATTAAATATTTCGATGCTTTTAATAAAGCAGAGTCAGCTCTTGCTTGGGGGGGGACATTACATTGGGATAGTCAATATAGAGGATTAAAGCGTTGGGTTTGCCAGAAAGAGGAAAATCAACAATGGAAAAGTTGCTTAAAACATTACAAAGGGGCGGATTTCGTGCTGTCGGGGCAAAGTCATTATCGCTTAGGGAATGATATTAAAGTTTATCGATGGGTAGTATGGGATGCAAATAAGCAACAGTTTTTCTCTCGTAAAAAAGGGTGGTTAGATTATTGCCCAGTGATAAAAAAAGGATTTTGCTAATGAAAACAAAGCAGCAAGGATTTGCATTAGTAGAGGCAATGATTGGCGTGGTTATTTTTGCTATTTCACTGGTAGCTTTGGTAAACTATTCGCAATATATCATATTGAATTTTAATAAATTGTATATGAATTCTTCGGCCATTAGGGTGTTACATAGTACATTAGAGAAAAGCTCAATGTTAGGGGAACCAATATCAGGGGAGAAAAATTCTTCCATAGATCCAAATTTGCGTTACCCTGAGTGGAAAATACAAACAACTCGCTTACCGCGAGCCGATAACTGTACTGAGTTAATGGTATCGTTAACGATAAAAAAACAGCCATTTTCATTAAGCCGTTGGTATTGCTCAACAGGAGAGTACTATGTTCCAAGTGTATCATTCTAATCAATTAGATTTATTAAAAGATCTAATGACTCATTTAATGAAAAATGAACCACTTTCTAACCCTTTTGAGCAAGAAATAATTTTAGTACAAAGTCCTGGAATGTCACAATGGTTGCAAATCGAACTTGCTAAGCAGTTTGGTATTGCTGCAAATATTAGCTATCCCTTACCAGCAACGTTCATTTGGGACATGTTTAGGCGAGTCTTACCGGAAATTCCAAAAGAAAGCGCTTATACCAAGCAAGCTATGACATGGAAACTAATGACAATATTGCCAACTGTCATTGATGAGGAAGAATTTGAACCTTTAAAGCATTATCTTCAAGAAGATACAGATAAACGTAAACTTCATCAGCTTGCTGGTAGGATTGCTGATTTATTTGACCAATATTTGGTTTATCGCCCACAATGGGTTGGAGTATGGCAAAAAAATGAACTAATAGAGGGGCTAAGTGAAAATCAACTATGGCAAAAACGTTTATGGCAGTGTCTTGTTGAATATTCAAATGAACTAAAACAGCCACCTTGGCATCGAGCTAATTTATATCAACATTTTATTGATACATTATCATTGAACCCTGATTTAGGAAAATTGCTGCCAAAGCGTATTTTTATTTGCGGTATCTCATCTCTTCCACCTGTTTATCTACAAGCTATCAATGCAATAGCAGAACATACAGATGTTCATTTAATGTTTACTAACCCTTGTCGCTATTATTGGGGGGACATTCAAAGCGCGTCGTTTTTAGCTAGGTTACAGCAAAGAAAACTTCGCCATTATCTTGATAAACATGAAATTTCACGTTTTAAACTCGAAGAGCATATTCCTAATTTATTTAATGAAAATGGCGAACAGGATATCGCAAACCCACTGCTTGCCTCGTGGGGAAGGTTAGGTCGAGACAACCTATACTTTATTTCTCAAATCGATCGTGCGAATGAAATTTCGGCCTATGTTGATACTGAACGAGCCAATTTATTAGAGAATGTTCAGCAGGATATTTTAGATCTCGAAAACCATGCTCAATTAGGGACAACATTAGAAAATTATGAAACAAGTATTGGCAAACGACCAATCAATGAGCTAGATGATTCGATAACATTCCATTTATGTCATAGTGCACAGCGGGAAGTTGAAGTATTACAAGATCATTTGCTTTCTCTCTTTGAGCAAGATTCATCGCTAACACCGCGTGATGTGATAGTCATGGTGGCCGATATTGACAGCTATGCACCCTATATTCAGGCTGTTTTTGGTAATACGGCATCAACTCGTTATATCCCATTTTCAATTTCAGATAGAAAAGCACTGCAAGCTCACCCAATTTTACAAGCATTTATTATGCTACTCGACTTACCTCAGAGTCGTTTTTCAACGGAGCAAGTTCTTAGCCTACTTGAAGTTTCTGCTTTTTCTCAACGTTTTGGTATTGATGAAAGTGAGTTAAGTTTATTACGCCGCTGGGTTAATGAATCAGGGATCCGTTGGGGGCTTGATGACGATAATGTACGTTCTTTTGCTTTACCAGTGATAGGGCAAAATACATGGGAATTTGGCTTAAGTAGAATGTTGCTTGGCTATGCAATGGATAGCAGAAATGGCCCGTGGAATGGTATTTTACCTTATGATGAGTGCAGTGGCTTAGCCGCCCAGCTTGCCGGGAAATTAGCGCTATTAATTAATACACTAAGAGAATGGCGCTCTTTATTAGCACAAGAACGCCTACTTGAAGAGTGGAAAGAACTTTGTCAGCAACTACTTGATAGCTACTTTATGGTTGATGGGGAAACTGAACTTGTTCTCGCACTATTAACAGAACAGTGGTATCAAATCATTGATAATGCGATAACTTCAGGATATGAAGAACAAGTTCCATTGCGTTTAATTCGTGATGAACTTTCAGTTCGCTTTGATGATGAAAAAATTAGTCAACGTTTCTTGGCTGGAGCCGTTAATTTTTGCACTTTGATGCCAATGCGTTCAGTACCATTTAAAGTTGTCTGCTTACTGGGTATGAATGATGGTGCTTATCCGCGAAATATACCACCATTAGGATTTGACTTGATGGCGGAAAAACCTGTTCGTGGAGACCGAAAACGCCGGGACGATGATAGATACCTATTTTTAGAAGCATTAAATTCAGCATCTAAACAACTTTATGTTAGTTATATTGGGCTTTCTATTCGTGATAATCAGCCTTGTAATCCATCGGTATTAGTTACTGAATTAATTGATTATATTTGCCAAAGCTTTTGTTTAGTTGGTGATGAAACTTTGACTATTGATGAAAGTGCTAAACGATTAAGTGAGCATCTGGTCATCCAGCATAATAGAGTCCCATTCGCAAAAGAAAATTTCTTGCCTGAAACGCCTTATCAGAGTTTTGCGAGTGAGTGGTTACCTGCCGCAAAAACAACAAATAAAGTTGATGAACCATTTTGTTCAATACTTGAAACTCGAGAGCCCATTACTGAAATTTCTTTAGAACAATTATTACGATTTTATCGTCACCCTATCAGGGCATTTTTTCAACAGCGTTTGAAAGTCCATTTTTCTATTGAAGAAACCGAACTGCCAGAAGAAGAGCCATTTAACTTAGGTAGATTACAACGATATAAAATTAATGATCAAATTTTAGATTTACTTGTCAAAGATAAGAACATTGAGCCTTTTTATTCTGCTTTAAAAGCATCGGGTCAGCTGCCTGCTAGGCAATTTGGTCAACTTTTTTGGGAACAGCAGTTGAACGAGATATCGCCATTAGCTGAAAAAGTTAAAGAATATGATATGCAGCTATTTGATTATCCATTAGATTTTCAGTTAAATGGGATAAAAATTACTGGTTTATTGAAAAATATTCATGAAACAGGAATGGTACGATATCGCCCGGCTTACTTAACTGCTAATGATGGGGTACAGTTATGGGTGGAACATTTGCTATTTAACTCGCAAATTGGTGAAGGGGAAAGCCTTGCACTAGGAAGAGATAATAGTATTTGGCAGTTTGCTGCTATTAGCAAAGAAGATGCATTGGCTTATCTACAAGATTTAGTCGTAGGCTACTGTGAAGGGTTTAATTCCCCGTTAATTCTTCTTTCTCAAAGTGGTTGGAGTTGGGTTAAAGCTTGCTTTGATAAAAAGACAAAACAGTACGATTTTTCGAGTGAAGAAATTCAACAAAAAGCATTATCTGCTTTGCTCCAAAGCTTACAAGGAAGTCAGATGCAAAAAGGTGAGATGGAAGACGATTATGTGTCAAGAACTTGTAGAAGCATTGATGATGCGATGATTAAATCTTTGTTATCAAACACTCAACGGTTTTTATTACCGATGACAAAATACTTGAAATGACAGGAGAGCAACAAAGGATGCAATATTTATCCAAAAATATCGCTCATCTATTTTTATTACTGATAATTTTTTTCGGTGGTCAAGCAATAGCAGCGCAACCACTTTGGCAAGTTTTGCCTGAAACAGTAAATAAAAGTGAAAGAGACCCTAGGGAATATAAAGCCATCAAACTTAGTAATGATATGACGGTTTTATTGGTATCAGATGCCAAAGCAACAAAATCATTGGCTGCGGTATCGATACCTGTTGGTAGTATTGAAAACCCAAATAGCCAATTAGGGCTGGCTCATTATTTAGAGCATATGGTTTTAATGGGTTCCAAAAAGTACCCAGAGCCAAGTAGTTTCTCTGAATTTTTGCAAAAACACGGTGGTAGCCATAATGCAAGTACCGCTTCTCATCGTACTGCTTATTACTTTGAAGTTGAAAATGGTGCATTAAAAGAAGCGACGGATAGGCTTGCAGATGCATTAGCTGAGCCACTTTTAGACCCGATTAATGCAGACAGAGAACGTAATGCAGTTAATGCAGAACTTACAATGGCACGTTCTCGTGACGGGATGCGTATATGGCAAGTACGTTCTGAAACATTGAACCCATTACACCCGAACTCACGTTTTTCGGGGGGAAATTTAGAGACTCTGAAAGATAAATCTAATAGCAAACTACAAGATGAGCTTGTGGGTTTTTATAAGCAGTATTATTCTGCAAACCTAATGAATGCAGTGCTTTACGGCGACGAATCTATCGAATCATTAGCGAATATTGCACAGGAAACATTTGGGCGTATACCTAATTTTAACGCAAGTGTTCCCGCTGTTAATATCCCAGCAGTAACGGATAATGAAAAAGGCATTATTATTCATTATGTGCCAGCGCAACCGCAAAAAGCCATACAAATTGAATTCAGTATTAAAAATAATATGGTAGATTTTCGCAGTAAAAGTGACAACTATATTAGTTACTTAATTGGTAATAGAAGCCCCGGAACATTGGCTGATTGGTTAATATCGCAAGGGCTTGCTGAAGGTATCAGTGCCTCTGCCACTCCAAATTTAGATAGAAACTATGGTTCATTCTCTATTTATGTGACATTGACTGATAAAGGGTTACAAGAAAGAGACGAAATTATTGCAGCTATCTTTTCTTATCTTGAGTTAATTAAAAATGATGGGGTCAATAAAAGTTACTTTGATGAAATAGCAAAAGTTCTTAATTTATCATTCCGTTATGGTTCAATTGTCAGGGATATGAACTACATTGAATGGTTATCAGACCAAATGATTGATGTTCCTGTTAATCATGTTCTTGATTCAGATTACATTGCAGATAAGTATGACCCTGAAGCGATTAAACAGCGTTTATCAGAGCTCACTGCGCAAGAGGCGAGGATTTGGTTTATTAGTCCAAATGAACCGAATAACAAAAAAGCCTATTTTGTCGATGCACCGTATCAGGTCAATAAAATCACAGCAAAACAATTTAAAACCTGGGCAAGTTTAGAATCTAAAATGAATTTTAAATTGCCTGCTTTAAACCCGTATATTGCTGATAATTTATCACTAATTAAAGCTGATAAGGTTTATAAACACCCCGAATTCATCTATCAAGATGGCAATACACGAGTGTTATATATGCCAAGTCAATATTTTGCAGATGAGCCAAAGGCGAGTATCACTTTATCATTACGTTCTAACCAAGGTGATAAAGATGCTAAGCAACAAGTAACGGGCTCTTTATTACAATATATCGCTTCATTGAAAATGGATGAACTGCAATATCAGGCATCTGTAGCTGGCATGTCTGTCTCTGTTTCTCAGGGAATCGGTCTGCAATTAAATGCCAGTGGTTACACCCAACATTTACCTGAACTCTTTTTATCCATGATAAAGCTATACCTGAATTTTGAGCCAACGGAACAAGAATTAGCTCAAGCAAAATCTTGGTATAAAGAGCAAATTGAAGTTGCTAATAATGCGAAAGCTTATGAGCTAGCGATGCAACCGCTTCAGCGTATTAATAGTGTACCTTATTTTGAGCAAGAACAGCGTTTAGCCGAGCTAGATAAAATTTCATTGCAAGACATCACTAACTACCGTGAAATGATAGTTAAAAGTGCAGCATTACAAGCGCTGGTCTTTGGTAATATGACTGAGTCGCAAAGCATTAAAACTATTAAAGATGCACAGCAATTATTAAAGAGCGAAGGTACCAATTGGTGGCGTGGTGATATTGTAGTTATCGACAAAAATTACCTAGCAGATTTCCATAAACAGGGGAATAGCTCAGATAATGCACTTGCTGAAATCTTTATTCCAGACGGTTATAGCCGCATTGATGGCGCAGTATTATCAGGTATTCTTTCTAAGGTAATTCAGCCTTGGTTTTATGACCAATTAAGAACCAATGAGCAACTGGGTTACGCAGTATTTGCTTTTAAAGCAGGGCTGGGGGATCAGTGGGGAATGGGCTTTTTAATTCAAAGTAATGCCAAAACACCGAGTTACTTGAATACTCGTTACCAACAATTCTATCTTCAAGCATTAGAGAAACTGAAAAAACTGCCGATAGATGAATTTAATCAATATAAACAATCTATTATCACGGAGATGAATCAACCACCTCAAACGTTCTATGAGGAAGTAGGCCGTTATTCATCTGATTTTTCGAGAAATATTTTCAGTTTTGATACTCGTGAAAAAGTTATTGCAACTTTAGGGACAGCAACGAAAGAACAAGTCATTGAGTATTATGAAAATGCAGTTATAAAGCATAAGGGGTTAGCAGTTAGCTCCCAAGTTATAGGCCAAGGAGTTGATACTAAAGTGGGGTATGCTCATCTGAAAGATTGGGTGCTTTACCCAACAGCTTCTCAGTTGCAAAAGATTTTACCAATAAAGGAAGATGCTGAGTGAATAAAGTGCAGGTAGAGTCCCAATTACTGAATGTTTTTTCCTTACCTCTGCGTGGGCAGCGGTTAATTGAAGCATCTGCAGGAACGGGTAAAACATATACAATTGGTATACTTTATCTGCGGCTTTTATTAGGCCTGGGAGGCGTTAATGCGTTTCCTAGGCCGTTAAGTGTTGAAGAAATTTTAGTTGTAACATTTACTGAGGCTGCGACGAATGAGTTACGGGGACGTATTCGTCAACGTATTCATGATATGCGCTTAGTTTGCTTAAGAAATGGCGTTGGTTTCGAGTCGCAGCCTGAGTATCTTGAATTATTAGCTGAGCTTTCGGGGGAATCCCAAAGAAAATTCGCTGCGCAATGGTTGCAGGCAGCGGAAAGGCAAATGGATGAAGCCGCGATATATACTATCCATGGTTTTTGCCAAAGAATGCTAGTTCATAATGCATTTGAGTCGGGAGTATTGTTCGAACAAACAATGATTCAAGATGAATTTCCGATTCAAAAACAAGCTTGTGCAGACTTTTGGCGCCGCCATTTTTATCCTCTGAATTACTCCATGACGAAAGTCATTCAGTCACTGTGGACTAGTCCTGAAGCATTACTTTCGGAGATTAAACCTTTCTTGCAGGGTGACATTCCTTTAATTATTAACCAACCGAAACAAGTAGAAACTCTAGAAGAACGGCATCAGCGGCTAATCTTGTTAATTGAGTCAGTTAAAACGGCCTGGTTAGAAAACTCAGCGGATTTTGAGAAGCTTATCGCTGATTCAGATGTGGATAAACGAAGTTATAGTACTCGTTTTCTACCTACATGGCTGATAAAAATAGGCGAATGGGCTCAAGAAAAAACAGAAGATTATCAGCTTCCTAAAGATCTTGAACGTTTCTCACAAACGGTATTACATAAAAAATCAAAAAGTGGCTTAGGGCCAGAACATATTGTTTTCCAAAGTATAGATGAGCTACTTTCTCAATCATTAACTCTAAAAGATCTGGTTATTCCACTGGCCATTTCAGAGGTGAGGGAAGCGATTACTAATGAAAAACATAATCGTGGTGAAATGGGGTTTGATGATTTATTGACCCGTTTAGACGGTGCTCTTGCTCAAGAAAGTGGGAAATTTTTAGCTCAAGCTATTAGTCAACGCTTTCCTGTTGCGATGATAGATGAGTTTCAAGATACAGATGCACAGCAATACCGTATTTTTCAAAGAATTTATCGGGAAGTTAATGACAGCGCATTACTTTTCATCGGCGACCCTAAACAAGCTATATATGCTTTTCGGGGCGCAGATATTTTCACCTATATCGAAGCAAAAAATGAAGTTAGTGCTCACTACACATTAGAGACTAACTATCGTTCATCGCAAAATATGGTTGAAGCTATTAATCACTTATTTGGCCGCTGTCAGTCACCATTTATTTTTGAGCAAATTCCTTTTCAACCCGTTAATTTCGCTAAGCAAAATAGCGGTAAAAAACTTATTCATGATGGCGAAGTGGTCAAAGCACTTACATTTTGGCAAGTGGAAGCAGAAGGTGTCTCAGTTGCTGAATATGAACAGGCAACAGCTTCACAATGTGCAGCGCAAATCGCACAATATTTACAAGGCGGGTTTCAGGGTAGTAGCTATTTTGACAATAAAGGAGCACATACTCCTGTAGAAGCTTCTGATATTACTGTGTTGGTTCGTAGCCGACGTGAAGCTGTATTGATTCGTGATGCTTTAAATCGGTTAAATATCCCTTCTGTGTTTCAATCTAATCGGGAAAGTGTATTTTCAACACCAGAAGCGAGAGATTTACTGTGGTTACTACAGGCAGTTTTAACACCAGAAAAAGAACGTGTTTTACGCAGTGCATTGGCGACAGGAATATTGGGTTTAACCGCTAAACAAATTGATGACCTAAACCATGATGAAAAATCGTGGGAAAAAATTGTAGATGAATTTGCTCGTTATGCCATGGTGTGGCAAAAACGAGGCGTGCTCCCCATGCTTAGAATGATCATGGCACAGAGGAAAATTGCAGAAACGTTATTATCAGGTGCCGATGGAGAGCGTCGCTTAATGGATGTGATGCATATTGGTGAGCTGTTACAAGAAATGTTATTACAGCTTGAAGGTGAGCACACACTAACACGTTGGCTGGCGCAACAAATTGCCCATCCTGATCATCAATCTGACGCACAACAAATGCGTCTTGAAAGTGATAAACATTTGGTGCAGATCAGTACCATACATAAATCTAAGGGCCTTGAATATAAGATTGTTTGGTTGCCTTTTGCGAGCAATTTTCTACCCCAATCTAAAGGTTTATATCACGATAGAACGGATTATGCAGTACGGCTAGATTTAAACGATAGTGAAGAAAATGTTGCTCTAGCTGATGAAGAGCGTCTAGCAGAAGACCTACGCTTATTATATGTAGCACTCACAAGGGCTATCTATCACTGTAGTGTCGGTATTGCACCATTAATTAAAGGTAACAGAAAAAAAAGTGGTGAAACCGATTTACACTTATCTGCGCTGGGTTACGTCATCCAAAAAGGGCAAGCAGGAGATAGCCTACTATTGAACGACATGCTAGCTGAAATTAGCAATGACGTTATTGATGTTGCAGTGATTAATCAACCTAAGTCGGAACGCGTGCTATTAGAACAAAATGATAGCGTAAACTTATCGGCAAGAGCAGTGACTCGTCATTTTAATGACCACTGGCGTGTTACCAGCTATTCGGGGTTAAGTTATGGTTCAAGCCATACTGAAGCAGAAGAATCAGTTTCAGCATTGCAATTTGCTAATTCATTAGCCCCTAATATGGATATTGAGGCTAGTGTTGATGTGGAGCAACAGGATGACGAGTCTCTTATCCTAACTCCTCATCAATTTCCTAAAGGTGCATCACCGGGAACATTTTTGCATAACTTGATGGAGGAGATTGATTTTAGTGGGCATATTTCTCAAGAATGGTTGTCTGAAAAACTTGAATCCTCAGGGTTTGACATACAGTGGGCACCGATGCTGCAAGAATGGCTGAATGCAATTGTACAGGCACCACTATCAGAAGACGGGTTATGTTTATCTGCATTACAGGCTCAAGACCAATTGGATGAAATGCAGTTTTATCTCCCTATTGATTCCCTATTGAGTGCCAGTCATTTAGATAAGATAACGCACCAATATGACCCATTATCACAACGTTGTCCTCCGCTAAATTTTGAGAGAGTTCAAGGTATTTTAAAGGGGTTTATTGACCTCACCTTTTACTGGAAAGGCAAATTTTATCTTCTTGATTATAAATCAAATTATTTAGGGAAAGATGCCAGTTTTTATACCCAAGAAGCCATGGCTGAAGCGATGATAGACCACCGCTATGATTTGCAATATCAACTATATTCGTTAGCGTTACATCGTTACCTCAAGCAAAGAATGCCTAATTATGATTATGAAACTCATTTTGGTGGCGTTTATTATTTATTTTTACGAGGCATAGATAATATTCACTCAAGTAACGGCATTTTCTTTTATCGCCCTATAGAGCCTTTTATTGAAGCGTTAGATAGCTTATTTAAAAATGTTCAGCAAGGGGAAGCAACTTAATGAAATCCCTATTTAATCAAGCTATTGAGAAGCATATCTTTACACCTCTAGATGTGCAATTTGCTTACAGCATTTCTGATGATAAGTGTCCTATAGTACTTATGATTGCAGCACTCCTTAGCGCAGAAACTATGGCTGGGCACGTTTGCCTAGCACTGGCGGATGTTGACCCCGACAAATTGTTTGCGGGAAGGCACCCAGAGTTAGCAACTGCGTTTTGGCAAAAAATGGGAGAGCCGAGTGAGCAAGAGCTCTATCAAACGCTCAGACAAGCAAATGCAGTGTCATTATCAACAGAAAACAAAATCTCTCCTTTGGTGCTTTCAGGGGAATACTTATATTTTCAACGGATGTGGCAATATGAGCAGTATGTTGCGAAATTTTTCTCTAATACATTAATAGATAAGCAAAATAATGTTCAAATTAAGAATGTACTAGACAGCTTATTTCCCATTACTGATGATATAGATTGGCAAAAAGTTGCAGCAGCAGTTGCTGTAACGAGTAAGGTGTCAATTATATCAGGGGGGCCAGGAACAGGAAAAACAACAACAGTTGCACGTATCCTTGCTGCATTAATTAAACTTGAAACTAAGTATCACCATAAAATTAGAATAGAGTTGGCGGCTCCAACCGGCAAGGCTGCAGCTAGGTTGACGGAGTCCCTCGGAGAGGCGATGAAAAAAATGCCTTTAACCGATGAAGAACGCGCTGTTTTGCCTAATCATGCAAAAACATTGCACCGTTTACTAGGGGCTCAACCTGAGAGCCAGCAGTTTCGCTATAACCGAGATAATCGTTTATCTCTTGATGTACTGATTGTTGATGAAGCCTCAATGGTAGATTTACCCATGATGAGCAAATTACTTGAGTCATTACCTGAAAATGCAAAGTTAATATTTCTAGGTGATAAAGACCAATTAGCCTCAGTCGAGGCAGGGGCAGTATTAGGGGATATCTGTCAGTTTGCTGATAACGGTTATAGTGCAGAAAGAGCGTCCCAACTTTCGGAGTTAACAGGGCATTCAGTTGAATCTTATGCATCACCAAGCGGCCCAATTATTCGTGATAGCCTATGTCTGCTACGTAAAAGCTACCGTTTTTCGGCAGATTCAGGGATTGGCCAACTCGCTTTTGCTGTAAATGAAGGTAATGTTTCTAGAGTTCAACAGTTACTAAATCAGCAGCGGTCAGATGTACATAGTTATATTCAAGAAACCGCAGATGATTACGCGAAAATTTTATTAGATGCCGCTGAAAATTATAAGGAATATCTACTAGCGGTTAAAAATAAAGAAGATCCTGAGCAAGTTTTGAAAAAATTTAACCAATATCGGGTACTAACAGCTCTGCGAGAAGGCCCTTTTGGCGTCATTGGCCTTAACGATAAATTGGAAAAATTATTTCATAGGCAAGGGATAATAAACCGTCCATATAATTTATTGAATAAACACTATGCAGGCCGGCCAATTATGATTAGCCGTAATGACAGCCCATTAGGACTCTTTAATGGGGATATAGGCATCATTTTACCGGATGAAGAAAATGCACTGAGAGCCTATTTTCAATTTCCAGATGGGACTATTCGTGGGGTACAACCTAACCGACTTCCACAACATGAAACAGCTTATGCAATGACCGTTCATAAATCACAAGGTTCGGAGTTTGCTCATACCGCATTAGTTTTACCAAATGTATATTCTCCCGTAATGACCCGTGAGCTTGTGTATACGGCGATAACTCGAGCTAAAAAAGAGCTATCTCTTTATGGCAGCCCAAAGGTATTACGTCGAGCAGTTGAAACACCAACCAAGCGGCGAAGTGGTTTAGCGACCCAATTAATGTGACTAGTTTATATGTAAGTTACGTGAATATTTAACCCAAAAATAAAGGTAATGAGATGGATAACCAGCAAGCAATGACGGCAATTACAGTAACATTAAATGCAAGACTTGAACCGATTAGGCGTGGTGATTTAGAAGATGCATTTAATGAAGTCATGAAAAGCATGGGTAAAAATATCCATGTTACAGGTGGTGGAACATTATTAAGTGATAATGGCGAAGCGCAAGAATGCGATATAGAAATAGCACTTGAAGAAGCTAGTGACGAAAATATCAGTTTAATTATTCAACTTTTTTCTTCAATGTTAGCTCCAAAGGGCTCTCGTTTATTCATTCATGGCGAAGATGTTCGAATCGATTTTGGCTCAGATGAAGGCATGGCTATTTATTTCAACGGGACAGAGCTCGCTGATGACGTTTATGAAAATGGGGATATCAATGAAGTATTCGATACTCTAGATGAAGCAGTGGAAGATATTGGGAGTATTCACGGGGTCTGGGATGGCCCGACAGAAACGGCATTTTATTTTTATGGTACTTCTTTCGCTGAGATGAAAGCTGCAATACAGCCGCATTTAGACTCCATTCCTTTGTGTGAAAAAGCAAGGGTTATTCAGATAGCTTAGTGGCTATTCATTTGTGTTAAAGCCATAGCCCAAACTATGCATCCTTGTATAGTTTGGGGTTAAAGTAATTGGCTAAATAGTAATCATTTTGAATACTCTAATATTTACTTATCAGCTTGGTTTTTTAAATCTAAAATCAATATTTTAGAGCGGCGCTGGTAATTATATAAAGCCTGTTTTTTCATTGGTAACATCTCAATCTCCGCGGGGGTAAAACCACGCTCTTGAAACCAATGGATGCTACGAGTTGTTAGTACAAATAGCTTGTCTAAACCAAATTGTTTTGCTTGTACGGCAATACGGTGCAGTAACTCCTCTCCCCTAGATGAACTACGGTAATCAGGATGAACAGCGACACATGCCATTTCACCTAATTTTTCTTCTGGGTAAGGGTAAAGCGCAGCGCAAGCGATGACTAAGTTATCACGTTCAATAATGGTAAATTTATCAATTTCCATTTCTAATTGCTCACGTGAACGTCTAACTAAAATCCCTTGCTGCTCTAATGGGCGAATAAGTTCTAATATTCCACCAATATCATTAATGTTTGCACGGCGGATTTGTTCCGCGCTTTCCATGACTATTTGGGTACCAATACCATCGCGAGAGAATAATTCTTGAATTAAAGAACCATTTTCTTGGTAGCTCAATAGGTGGCTACGGCGGACACCCCGGCGACAAGCTTTTGCGGCTCCACGTAGAAAACGCACGGTTCCTGAGTAGTAATCGCCCTCAGATTCCAGCTCTTGAATACGGTTTTCTGCTTCATTTGGGAATAATTCAGACAAAATATTGCCTTCTTTATCTACTACACCTTGTGAGGAGCAAAAACCGATCAGTTTTTCCGCTTTCATTTTTACTGCTAATTGAGTTGCAATTTCTTCAGAGGTCAGATTAAAACTTTCTCCTGTGACTGAGACTGCAACCGGCCCAATCAACACAATGGAACCATTATCTAACTGATTATTAATGGCTTCTTCATTAATACGTCGGATTCTTCCGCTGTGGCAATAATCAATGCCATCATCAACCCCTAGAGGTTGAGCAATAACGAAATTACCACTAACCACATTAATATGTGCGCCTTGAAGCGGGGTATTACCTAAGCTCATAGATAACCGAGCCGTGATATCTAATTGTAAAGCTCCAGAAGCTTGTTTTACATATTCAAGTGTATTCGCATCTGTTACGCGAGTATGTTTATGATAAACCGCATCATATTTGTGTTCAGCTAAGATATCCTCAATTTGAGGCCTAGCACCATAAACGACAATAATTCGGATGCCTAAACTATGCAATAATCCTATATCATTGACAATACTAGGAAAATTTTCATGCGCAATCGCTTCACCACCAAGCATAATAATGAATGTTTTGCCGCGGTGGGCGTTTATATAAGGGACCGAATGGCGAAACTCATCAACCAACTCGGTGCTGCGCTCTTTCATAACAACCCTCTTAATTGAATTTTTATTCGTTAATAATGTATTTTTATTCTTTTTGTTGGGAAATATCAAGTAAAAGATGGGATAAAAAAAGTAACATTTTTATTTTTATCGTTTACATATCTCTAAATTTAACTAGATATACTCTACGAAAATTAAATTGCATAAAATTGACACAGAAAGTCACTCACAAATATTTTCTCTCGGTATGATTAGGTTATACTCATTAATGTAACTCTATAGATGCTTTGATATATTCTTAATGACAGAGTGCAAATGATTAGTTAGAGTGCGTATTTCAAGTCTAGTTATTAGCAATTATCCTAAAATCACTTTATTTTTCAGTTCTAGGTTCGGAATTATTGATGAGTCACCAAGATCACAACCCATCGAAGCGTCGTTTTATTCAGGGCGCAGCTGCAGTTATGTTACTGAGCATTAGCCCATTCGGTTTTTCTGCGAGTAGCAGCGTGGTGGCTGTGCGCATTTGGCCTGCATCCAGCTATACCCGGGTAACATTGGAATCTAGTACTCCATTGAAGTACCGCCAGTTTGTGCTTAATAACCCTGAGCGTATTGTGGTCGATCTTGAAGGGGTGCAGTTAAATAATGTATTAAAGGATATGGGAACCCAAATTCAAACACGTGATCCTTACCTTAAACTGGTTAGAGTTGGGCAATTTGATCCGAAAACGGTTCGCTTGGTATTTGAAGTTAAAAATAAAGTTAGTCCTCAATTCTTCTCGATGGCCCCTGTTGCGGAATTTAAGCACCGCTTAGTTCTTGATTTTTATCCAGGTAAAGGTGTTGACACCAATGATGATCCTCTATTGGCATTACTTGAGGATTATAATAAAGGTGATCTTGAGGAAAGCATGCCTGCTCAAGCGAAGAAGCCTGGAAAAGCAGGGACGGATCGCCCCATTATTATTATGATCGACCCAGGGCATGGTGGTGAAGACCCTGGTGCGATAGGCAAATATAAGACACGTGAAAAAGATGTGGTTTTACAGATCGCACGGCGCTTAAAAGCTTTGATAGATAAAGACCCTAAAATGCGTTCCTATATGACTCGTAATGAAGATGTCTTTATTCCGTTAAAAGTCCGAGTGGCGAAAGCACGTAAAATGCAGGCTGATTTATTCGTTTCAATTCATGCAGATGCGTTTACTAACCGTTCAGCCCGCGGTTCTTCTGTTTTTGCGTTATCAACGAAAGGTGCGACCAGTAATACGGCTCGCTACCTAGCACAAACACAAAACGAAGCGGACTTAGTGGGCGGTGTGAGTAAAAGTGGAGATGTGTATCTCGACCATACGATGTTTGATCTCGTGCAAACAGCGACGATTAACGACAGTTTGAAATTTGGTGACGAAGTACTAAAACGGATGGGAAAAGTTAACAAGTTGCATAAAAACAGAGTTGACCAAGCCGGGTTCGCAGTGTTGAAGGCTCCAGAGATCCCATCAATTCTCGTTGAAACTGCTTTTATTAGTAATTTAGAAGAAGAGCGGAAATTGAAAACAGCTAAATTCCAACAACAAATGGCAGAATCCATTTTTGAAGGGGTAAAAGCTTATTTCCGTAATGGCGGTGCATTAGCAATTCGCAACTAATTAATTTAAATCAGATTAAAATAAAGAAAGGTGATAAACGTGTGTGAGTCGCCTTTTTTGTTTTTATCGATGGGTAAAAATAGAATTTATTATAGTGGTACTAAAAAGGTAATTGAATTAGAAAGGGTATTTGAAAGAATTGGTTGCGGGGGCTGGATTTGAACCAACGACCTTCGGGTTATGAGCCCGACGAGCTACCATGCTGCTCCACCCCGCGACTGAAGAGGTAAAAAATTGGTTGCGGGAGCTGGATTTGAACCAACGACCTTCGGGTTATGAGCCCGACGAGCTACCATGCTGCTCCATCCCGCGACTGAATTTTTACGACTTTATACTGCAGATTTTTTGTTACTTTACTGATTTAATCAGTAATTGGTTGCGGGGGCTGGATTTGAACCAACGACCTTCGGGTTATGAGCCCGACGAGCTACCAAGCTGCTCCACCCCGCGTCCGATGCGGGCACTATACTCGGGATGAGATCTGATGCAAGTTTTTTCGTGTTTTTTTTCCAAAATTTAGCATTTACAGAACAAAATCTGTTCTGTCTGGCTGTTTTTTGCTCTTTAGTGAGTAGAGAGAGGAAAATAACCTAACTAAATATATTTACACGTTTCATTCCCTAATTGGGTTTGCTATTGTGCGCTTCATATTGGATTGTTGGATTTATTTGGGTGGTAGAGCATGAATATAGGGCTAACAAAAATCGTCAATAAACAAATAGTAAAAAAATGGTTAGTAACCAGCGTATTTCTTTCCTTATTAGCTGGATGCCAAACCCATCCAACGGATAAAGGCCAACAATATAAAGATGGTCGCTTAGTACAAGATTTACAGAAAGTAAATCAAGTGAATGTACAGGGGCGACCAATAAATGCGCCAGATTTTAATCAACAAGTTAATGAAATTAAAAATGCATCACCGCGATTGTTTAAAAATAACAACGATACCTATCATGCTATAGAAAACTGGTTGATGGCGGGGGGGAACCCGGCTCAATTGGCAAATTTCAATTTAACCGCTTTCCAAATGGAAGGCGCTGATAATTATGGAAACGTACAATTTACAGGGTATTACACGCCTGTGATCGAGGCGCGCCGTATGGCTCAAGGTGAATTTCGTTATCCGTTGTACGGTATGCCGCCAAAAGGAAAAACACGCTTACCTAGCCGAGCGGCAATTTATAATGGTGCCCTGAGTGATCATTTAATTTTAGCTTATAGTAATTCGCCGGTTGAAAATTTTATGATGGAAGTTCAGGGAAGTGGTTATGTTGATTTTGGGGATGGCAGCCCACTGAATTTCTTTGGTTATGCAGGTAAAAATGGTCACGCCTATAAAAGTATCGGAAAAGTGCTGGTAGACCGCGGTGAAGTTCCTCTGAGCCAAATGTCATTACAAGCTATCCATGATTGGACGAATCAGCATAGCGAGCAAGAAGTTCGCCAGCTATTAGAAGAAAATCCGTCATTTGTATTTTTTAAACCGCAATCATTTGTCCCTGTTAGAGGCGCAAGTGCGGTTCCTTTAATTGCTAAAGCATCTGTTGCATCAGATAAAACTCTCATTCCACCGGGAACAGCCTTACTCGCGGAGATCCCTGTGTTAGATAATAATGGGAAATTTACGGGGCAGTACGAAATGCGTATGATGGTAGCCTTGGATGTTGGTGGTGCGATTAAAGGGCATCATTTTGATATTTACCACGGTATAGGCCATGAAGCCGGAAAAATGGCCGGTTTTTATAACCATTACGGGCGAGTTTGGGTGCTGAAAAAAAGCCAGCCGCTATTTGGTTCAATGTAGTTACAGTTTTAACTGAGGTTGTTCGTTATTATGCAAGCTAAGCTTTCTGATGCTTGGATGCAGCGTTTTGCTGGGATCGGGCGTTTATATGGGCAACATGCTCTTCATCTTTTTGCACGTTCCCACATTTGTGTCATTGGCATTGGTGGGGTAGGCGTGTGGGCCGCGGAGGCGCTTGCTCGTTCAGGTATTGGGCATATCACATTAATTGATATGGATGATATTTGTGTGACTAATACCAATCGCCAATTACATGCCATCAAGTCGACAGTTGGGCAACCAAAAGTTGATGTGATGAAAAATCGTATTTTAGAAATTAACCCCGAATGTGTAGTGAATGTTATTGATGATTTTATTACTGTTGATAATGTCGCTCACTACCTTAGCACGGGGTTTGATTATGTCATTGATGCCATTGATAGTGTAAGGCCTAAAGCTGCGTTGTTAGCGTATTGTAGACGCTTTAAAATACCCATTATCACCACAGGTGGGGCTGGTGGACAAATCGACCCAACACAGATTCAAGTGACAGACCTAGCTAAAACGGTTCAAGACCCTTTAGCCGCTAAGTTGCGGGAACGCTTAAAATCCGATTTTAACGTTGTTAAAAATGGCAAAGGAAAGCTCGGGATTGACTGTGTTTTTTCTACTGAACAGCTTGTTTATCCGCAAAGTGATGGCACTGTGTGTGCGGCAAAAAGCACTGCGGATGGCTCTAAGCGTATGGACTGCGCTTCAGGCTTTGGTGCGGTGACTATGGTTACAGCCAGTTTTGGGTTTATTGCTGTCTCACATGCACTTAAAAAGATGATAGCAAAATCACAACGGGAAATGGAACAGCAGTAAAGTGAATGAGGCTATTGCGATAGATAGCCTCATTCAATGAATTACGCAGGTGTCATTTCATTGGCAATATTTTGAATTGCCGTAATGAGTGATTGAATACCATTTTGGCGGGATTCGCTGAGCTGGCTAGGTAAGCCGGTTTGAGCTAATAAGTTATTAAAATCAATTTCCATGATTTCTTTCGCTGTTTTTTGCTCTATTGCCGCTAACAAAATGGTAAATAACCCTTTCACCACTCGGCCTTCACTATCCCCATAAAAATGAAATGTTTCATCATCATTGAGAAGTGCTCCAATCCAAACTCGGTTTTCACAGCCTTTAACCTCTTGAGTTTGCAGCTTTTCATCATCAGACAGCGCCGGCAATTTTCTCGCAAATTGAATTAATAAACGGTATTTATCTTCCCATGCTTTATGTGTGGAAAACTGTTCAACTATTTCTTGAATTTTAATCTCTGTACCGAATGGGTGCGGAGCAAGTTCATGGTTAGTCGAAGTCATTAGGCTTCCTTTATTGATTTATTCATTGAGTATAGAAAGTGAAACGGTGACTGCATCGATAAATTTATCGACGTCTTCCCGGTTGTTGTACGGCATCATTGAGATACGCAAGCAGCCACTGATATTTAATGCATCCATTAATGGTTGGGTGCAATGTTGACCATAGCGTAATGCAATATTTTGTTCGGTCAAGAGGGCACCTAGATCACTATGGTGAATATCTTTGAAGTTAAATGATAGCAAAGGAGAATCAGGCACACTATAGCGAATAAAGCCGGGAAGTGCCGATAGTTTTTTAGTGGCATATTCGATTAGTGAGCAAGTATATGTTTCTGCTAGTGTTAATTTTATTCCTTCCAGCCACTCTAGGGTAGCAGAAAAGGCAATTACCCCTGCAATATTCGGTGTTCCGGCTTCGAATCGTTGTGGAATAGGTGCAAGAGTGAAATCGTCAAATGTGACGTGGGTCAACATTTTCCCTCCACCATGCCAAGGGGTCATTTGCTCTAAAAGTTCTGTTTTGGCGTAGCAAACTCCAAGCCCAGTTGGCCCATATAACTTATGTGCTGAAAATGCATAGAAATCAATATTCAGCTCACTGACATTAATCGGGCTATGAACGACACCTTGTGCGCCATCAACAACGACTAAAGCTCCTACTTGGTGAGCGAGCTGAGTCACCGTTTGTATATCGGGTTGATAGCCAGTTACATTGGACATTTGAGTGATAGCGATGACTTTCGTTTTTTCAGATAATTTAGATTGGAGTACATCAAGACTCAATGTCAGGTTCTTTTCAACCGGCCATTTTATAATTTTTGCGCCAGTTTGCTGTGAAAGCATAATCCAAGGTAATAAATTTGAATGATGTTCTATTTCACTGACAATAATTTCATCGTCAGGTTTTAATGTTGAGCGAAAATAACCTTGTGTAATTAAATTAATTGACTCAGTTGTTCCGCGTGTCCAAATAATATTTTTTTCACTGGAAGCATGAATATATTTTGCAGCACGGATTCGCCCCTGCTCATAATCACGTGTTAATTTCAATGATTCAGATGACTGCCCTCGATATACCGAACTGCCCGACAAGCGATAATAGTCATTAGATGCATTGATCATGGCGATAGGCTTTAATGCCGTTGCCGCACTATCAAAAAATAGTGTTGATGAGTCTATCGCTGGGAAGGTGAGGCGAAATGTGGTGGCGCTAAAATGATCCATGAGTATTTTCTTTTTAGTCAAAATTTCAATGTGTTTTGATTTTACTGAGTGCGGTATTAGTTGATTGTACATTTATTAGTACATTTATAGTTACTTTCTGATTAATTTAAACTTATCATTTTTTAATCTAGCCATTGAAATATTTTGTTACGTTTGGTATTAATTGTTAGCAATTCTTCTAGATGTGGTTTCAAGATGATTCAGTGTTTTGCGTTGCAATGCAATGCCTTTTGTTTATAAATTTATTTTTTTAAGTACTTAGTAAATAATTTTCAAGATTTATCTTAAATATCTTACTGAAAGTTTTTTCGGTACACTTACAATTATCTATAGTTATTTGTATTTATTAAGTTAAATTGCTTAAGTAAATACTGAAATAGCATTAAAAAAAGAGTAAAAAAAAAGCACCGCGCGTTGGCGGTGCACTATATAAAATCACTATGGACAGACAGGGTAAATGTACAGGAAGTGAAAAAACAGTAGCTAAAGCTACAAAGGTCTGGTTCAACCAGACAACTTGCAAACACAACATCACAACCACAAAGCCAAAAGTTTCAAAGTAACTAAACTCTGTAACTTTTCGTTCCGGCTTAGGAAGTGTGCATACTATAGGTATTTACTAGCGTATCCTCAAGGGACAAATTATAATGCTTCGGATGAAAAAAACTAATGCATAACAAGATGCCAAGTAGAAGTGATTATGTCTAAAAGATTACCGCCCCTAAATGCACTGAGAGTCTTTGATGCTGCTGCTCGTCATTTAAGTTTTACTAAGGCAGCAGAAGAATTATTTGTAACTCAAGCGGCCGTTAGCCACCAAATGAAAAGTTTGGAAGATTTCCTTGGGCTGAAATTATTCCGTCGGCGCAACCGATCATTGTTATTGACAGAAGAAGGTCAAAGTTATTACCTTGATATTAAAGAGATTTTCTCTTCTTTAAACGAGGCAACGCGTAAGTTACAAGCCAGAAGTGCAAAAGGGGCATTAACGGTTAGTTTATCCCCAAGTTTTGCGATTCAGTGGCTGGTGCCAAGGCTTTCAGGCTTTAACCAGGCCTATCCAGGAATTGATGTGCGGATCCAAGCTGTAGATAGAGAAGAAGATAAATTGGCAGATGACGTTGATGTCGCTATTTTCTACGGTAAAGGTAATTGGCCAGGGCTAAGAACAGATAGGCTTTATGCTGAATATTTAATGCCGGTATGTTCACCATCTTTATTAACTGGAGATAGCCAACTAAAAATTCCTGAAGATTTAGCAAAACATACGTTACTTCACGATTCTTCACGAAGAGACTGGCAAGCATATGTTAAGCAACTAGAGTTACAAAATGTCGTTAATGTACAGCAAGGTCCCATTTTTAGTCATAGTGCGATGGTTATTCAAGCTGCTGTTCATGGTCAGGGAGTTGCACTGACGAATAATGTTATGGCTAAAAATGAAATTGACGCAGGGCGCTTAGTTTGTCCCTTTAGTGAGGTGTTAGTTAGTAAAAATGCATTCTACTTAGTTTGCCAAGAAAATCAGGCAGATTTAGGCAAAATAGCTGCATTTCGCCAATGGATTCTTGGGCAGGCGGCAAGTGAACAAGAAAAATTAGGTTTTATTACGGGTGACCAAGATGTGGCGCTTATTCAGTAATCAAGTATTTAAATAAAAGGTGTTACTGTGAATAGTCGTTTGATGTTAATTTTTGCAGGAATTAGTGGCTTCTTTACTGTTGCTTTTGGAGCTATTGGTTCACATGCGTTATCGTCAATTATGAGTGTCCATCAAATGGACTGGATTGAAATAGGGCTACGTTATCAAATGTTGCATACTGTTGCACTAATGGTGCTAGGGGCAATTTTATTACGTAAAATAATTCTGTGGTTCTATTGGTCAGGTGTGTTTTTCTCTGTTGGGATACTTCTTTTTAGCGGTAGCCTTTATTGTATGGCACTATTGCAGGTAAAATACTTCTCTTATTTTACGCCAATAGGTGGTGTATGTTTCCTAATTGGTTGGCTGTTAGTGGTTATTGGCGCTATGCGTCTAAGGAAATCGGCGTCACGCAATGAGTAATAAAATTGCACTATATTGCCGTCCAGGCTTTGAAAAAGAATGTGCAGCAGAAATTACAGATAAAGCAGGGCAAAAAGAAATTTATGGTTTTGCCCGCGTAAAAGAAAACAGTGGTTATGTTATTTTTGAGTGCTACCAAGCAGAAGATGCGGACAAACTCGCACGAACGTTGCCTTTTCGAGAATTAATTTTTGCTCGTCAAATGATTGTAATAGGGGATTTACTTAAGGATTTACCGCCTGAAGACCGTATTACCCCGATTGTAAATGCATTGAGTCAGCAAGTTGTGCGGGCAGGAGATCTCCGTGTTGAAGTTGCTGATACCAATGAATCGAAAGAACTCTTGAAGTTTTGCCGCAAGTTTACGGTACCTTTGCGTAATGCATTACGTAAAGAAAAAATCTTATTGCCACTCGAAAACTTTAAGCGGCCCGTTATTCATGTGTTCTTTATTGCCCCTGGTTGCTGCTATACCGGGTATTCGTATACCAATAATAGTTCAAATTTCTATATGGGGATCCCAAGGTTAAAATTCCCATCAGATGCACCGAGCCGTTCAACCTTAAAACTTGAGGAAGCTTTCCACGTCTTCATTCCTTATGAAGAATGGGAAGAACGTCTAGCAAGTGGGATGAAAGCTGTCGATCTTGGTGCATGCCCAGGGGGATGGACTTATCAATTAGTGAAACGCAGTATGATGGTGGATGCTGTAGATAACGGCCCAATGGCGGAAAGCCTTATGGATACAGGGCAAGTTAAGCATCACCGTGAAGATGGTTTTAAATTTAAGCCTACTTCCCATAATATTACTTGGTTAGTCTGCGATATGGTTGAAAAACCAGCTAAAGTTGCTGCGCTAATGACTGATTGGCTTGCTCAAGGTTGGTGCCGAGAGGCCATTTTTAACTTAAAATTGCCGATGAAAAAGCGCTATGAAGAAGTTTCACATATCTTAGAAAAGATGAAAACACAGCTTAAAGAGCAAGGTGTTAATGTGTTGATTCAAGCTAAACAGCTTTATCATGACCGCGAAGAAGTAACTGTACATGTGATGAGGATATGGTCGGCAAATCCAATGGCACGTGAGTATTATTAATTTATAGAATCAGTTAATAAAAAAGCCACTTCATCATTAAGTGGCTTTTCTGTTTTCTATTAGTTGGATGCATAACGCAACTGATTCAGATTCCCTCGTATCGGGATATCGGTTCTTAAAGTCGCAATATCTCGGCAAATCAATGCAATTCCCTGCTGATTGATGAGCTTTTTCTGCCATTTCTCTTCAAGGTTATCTAAATTGGCAAATATATTTTCAATAGAGTGATATTGTTGCAATAGTGTCGTGGCACTTTTAGGACCAATCCCTGCAACACCGGGAACTTTACTACTACTGATCCCTGCAAGCCCCCAATAATCAGGAAGTTGATTAGGAGAAACGCCAAATTCCTTTTCGATAAAAGGGATATCTAGCCAGCGCTTTTGAAAATAATCGCGAATTCTTAAGTTAGGGGAAAGTAGTTGGCAGTAACCTTTGTCTGTGGATACGATGGTAACTGTGTGCCCCGATCCCGCAATGCGTGTTGCTAAGGTAGCGGCTAAATCATCGGCTTCATCCCCTTCAGACTGCCAGCAGTGAACCCCTTTTTCTTTAAATAAGGCTATTAGGGTGGGGAGTTCAGCATGCAGATCTTCAGGCATAGGTTGTCGCCCCGCTTTATAATCGGGGAGTTTTTCATGGCGCCAGCTTTGGTGACGTCCTTCTTCATCAAATACTGCAACAATGTGCGTGGCATCAGTATGGGCGATCAACTGCGATATTGCAGATAAACAAGTTTCTCCACACGGGCTTCCTTGCACCGCGTGGATACGGCGTATTAAGTTTAATGCATCAATAATTAATAAGTGGATCATAAATACGCCAACATTTACTTATTTCACGATTTCATAGCAAGGTTCGTATGCCGTACCACCCGGTAATTTCATACGATGTTGCTCAACGAAGCCTTGTAATAACACATCCATACGCTTCATTAGCTCACTATCGCCGTGAATTTTGAATGGCCCATGTTTTTCGATGGCTTTCATACCAAATTCCTTCACGTTACCAGCCACAATACCGGAGAAAGCGCGGCGTAAATCTGAAGCCAGTTTCTCAGGTGCTTGCCCTGGGTGGAGGTTCAGTGATGCCATATTTTCATGCGTTGGTTCGAATGGATGTTGTAAATCGTGAGCAATTTTAATTGACCAGTTGAAGCTATAGGCATCACCTGTGCTACGGCGATTTTCTTTAACTTGTGGCATGCTGCGTTTCATTACACGAGCGACTTCTTGAGCATCATCAATAATAATTTGGTAATGCTTACTGGCTTCATCACCTAAAGTGTGTCGAATAAAGTCGTCTAATACTTCAAAGTATTCCGCACTTTCTTTTGGGCCCGTTAAAATCAGTGGTAGAACTTGTTCACTGTTGGCTGGGTCCATTAAAATACCCAATAAATACAGTAACTCTTCGGCGGTACCGACACCTCCTGGGAAAATAATAATCCCATGACCTAATCGAACGAATGCCTCTAAACGTTTTTCGATATCAGGCATAATGATGAGTTCGTTCACTAATGGGTTTGGTGGCTCAGCGGCGATAATTGAAGGCTCAGTTAAGCCGATAAAACGGCTATTTTTGTATTGTTGTTGTGCATGGCCAACTGCTGCACCTTTCATCGGTGCTTCCATAGCACCCGGGCCACAGCCTGTACAGATATTTAGCTCACGCAACCCAAGCTCATTACCTACCTTACGGCCATATTGGTACTCAATTTCATTAATTGAGTGGCCGCCCCAGCAAACAATCATACTCGGGTCTTCATCGATATGCAGGGCTCGGGCATTACGCAAGATAGAGAAAATCATATTGGTAATATGTGTGCCATTTTCGAGGTCTAAATTAAATTGTTCTTTGGCATGCGTAATTTGCGCATGGACGAATAGAATGTCACGCAATACGGCAAATAGGTTTGCTTGTAAGGTGCGAATAATTTTACCATCAACAAAAGCTTTTTCTGGTGGGTCGATAAGTTCAAGCTTAACGCCACGCTCACGGCGTAATACATTGATATCAAAATCTTTACTTTTTTCTAATAGCTCTTTACTGCTATCAGTTAAGCTGCCTGAATGCAAAACGGCTAAAGAACAATTTCGAAATAATTGGTACAAATCGCTACTGGCCGTGCGTTTTAGCATATCAACTTCAAGTTGAGAGAGTAGATCCATAGATCCTAATGGACTGATATGAGTAATCAAGTAGTACTCCTTTACCCCATGGGTTCTTGATATGTGAATTGTACTGCAAATGTATTAATTACACTTACTTTTCAACTATATATACTTATTGTCGTGATAAACGACCTAGTTCTGGCGTAAATTCTTCATTACTACGCCATGGGTTTATATCAAGCCCTCCACGGCGAGTATAGCGTGCATAAACACTTAATTTTTCAGGTTTACACAATTGCATAATATCAGTGAAAATGCGTTCAACGCATTGTTCGTGAAACTCATTATGATGGCGAAATGAGACCAAGTAGCGTAATAAGGCTTCACGATCAATTTTGGGTCCACAATAGTGGATCTGCACAGAGCCCCAGTCAGGTTGGTTGGTAATTAAACAGTTTGATTTTAATAAATGGCTCACTAACGTTTCGTCAACAACTTGTTGCTGGGTGCTATTCGCCAAATAATCTCGATTAAACTCATAATTATCAATATCAATCTCTTGTTCATCAATACATTCGCCAAGTAATGGCTGGATAGGTTGATGAGCAAAGTGCTCTAATTTATGAAGTGTAACGCTTACTTGGCCATTAGCACAGCGGCATAAATCATTTTGCAAAGCGCTTCGCACATTTTCCCAAGTTTCAAAACGTGTTTGGTTAAAACTATTTAGGTAAAGCTTAAAGCTCTTAGATTCAATTAAGTTTTCGCTATTTGCATCAACACTAATCGAGCCGATTGCTACTTGGGGAACACCGCGCTGATTTAGCCATGAAAGCTCATACATTGTCCAAATGTCAGCACCGTGAAATGGAAGTGCTTTAGCGTGAATGGCTAAAGGGTCACGATTTAAGCTACGAGGGACAGCTTGTAATAATGTGGCATCATACTGATCATGATAATCCGTTTTCTTTCCAAGAGTTAAATTATTAAGTGCGGGATTATTCTGGTAGTGTGACATATAGGTCCTTATACTTCATAAACTGAAAATGAGGCTAATAGGTAAAATTGGGATATTTTCTTCGTCTGTGAACTTCTGTCATAATACCATTTATCGACAACATTGACGCCTTTCTCTTTAAATTGACGACAAAAAACACATAATTATGAATACTTCACATTCTGCCGCACTACATAATTTTACTCAGAAATATGTTTCACAATGGCACCAACAAACGGGGTTACCTCCCGCCTCAACAGACTTATATGGTATTCCATCGCCATGTATTGTCCGCACAGGTGAAAACTGGGTTTACTGGGAACCTCAACCATTTCCAATAAAGGATGCGAGCTTAGATAAAGTTGCGACAGCATTGGAGATTAATTTACAAGGTGATATCCATGCTTTTTATACTGCACAGCTTGCTGGCGATATGAAAGCCACATTTCGTGATATTACGTTGAGTTTAGTACAGGTGTGGAATGAAGATGATTTCATTCGTTTGCAAGAAAATTTAATTGGTCATTTAGTGACTCAAAAGCGTTTAAAACTATCACCCACGTTATTCATTGCAACGTTGGAATCAGAGATTGAAATGATATCAATGTGTAATCTCACGGGGGAAATTATATTAGAAAAATTTGGTAGTCAGGAAAGGCGTGTACTTTCTTCGAATTTAACAAGTTTTCTCGATGAGCTAGTGGTTGTTGTTGAGCCTCAGGGGTAAGTGTTTTTAAGCGGGCTTGTGTAAGTAAATGCCTACAATTAAGCTAAGTAATTTCTTAAAAAATGTTCTTTATATTGTAATGATAATTATTTAACTTTTGATTTCATGGCGTTACTATCTGGTTTGTACTTTTTGCGTATTTTTACCGTGTTATTGTTTATTTTGCTAGGTTGTTTCATTAATAGATTTAATGCATTCTTATCGCGCTGGACAGGGTAAACTCGTTTAGCTTTTTATACCTTCATGTAAGGTGTAAAAATTGTTTAAAACAAGGCGATGGAACGCGATTAGGTGATAAATCTATAAATTTGTTTTAATCAACAGGATGTTGAATGACGGGAAGTCATTAGCAGGATGCGTAAATTTTAAAGTATGAGCCAGTCAGCTTCGGTTGACTGGCTTTTTTAGTTAATACCTATTGTAGCGGAGTGATGTGAAAAAATTAAAGATACTTTAATTTATTTAAATCAATGTTCTAATCTAATTGAATTTTTAGTTAGCGAAGCAATAATATCTTGGGTCATGGAATCTCGGAGCGCTTCTCGGCGGCGAAATTCAGCACGACGCTGGCTTTTCACTGACTCTATATCTCGTACGGGTTCTTGAATAGGTAATTGGAACCAACCATCAGGTGTTTTCGTGGCACCGCATTCTTGCCAAAACGTATCATAGCTTGATTTCAAATGCTGGCTCTTAATATGACACTGGTTTGAAATTCCTAATATTGATTTTACATCAAAGAAGGCTGCTACTGCATAAACCGCTGACATTAATAAATTTTTGGGCCTCATACCGTGCATTTGCTTAGTTATCAACCTAACTTGATCGACACTTTGTTCAGTGGAAGGGCCTTGCAAAGAGCACACGTACAATTGTCCTTCTGGGCCGAAGGAAAAACTCATTAAATAAATATCGTCACCGGTCTCATTTCTCAAGTGTAAAGTGAGGTCGCCTTCTCGAGGGTATTGAGAGTAAATCAATGTTAATTGAGCGAACTCTCCTGATTTTAATTCAATGTTTGCCACGAGAAGCCCTTCTCGCTTAGCAGAAAACATAGCTTCAATAGCTTCGGGCTTGAATGTACTTTCAATTAAATTGATCGTGTAGCTGGCGGTTGATAGTTTTTGCTTTCCGCTCCAGCTTTTATGTAGATACTTATTTATAGGGCGTTCGATAAAATGAGGAACGCCTTCAATAACTGAAGAAAATTGCGCACTACGGTAGTTTTGGCACATAACTTGATAATGCTGATATTGTGACGAAGGCAGCTTTGAAATGCGTATTTTTCTTTTTAATTCAATATAGTTAGAGTTTAAAGCTTTCCAGACTTTATTTTCCTTGCGCCACTGTTTTAGTCGTCCCATAGATAAACCATTTTGTTGTTAATTATTCTGTAAGTACTAAATTGATAAAACATTTAATCTTACATGTGCTATCTGCAACAAAATATAAACGAATCTTATTAAATGAGTTGTTCGATTAATAGCTACGATAATAATTATTATCGATATGCAAAATAAATAAACTTGTATTTGCTGAGGCTTAACCCCATGTATCCGACAGAATTATGATAGAAAATACCGTATATTTGCTGCAGCCATCACTAAATGAGTTTAAGTATGAATATTGAACAACGTATTATTGAGAAACTTCGTCACTTAGAAGAGGAAATGAAATTAAAATCTCTTTGGAATGAACAACCACCTTCACCCGAGGCTTTTAACAGCGTAGAGCCTTTTTGTATTGATACGATGGAGGCTATAGAGTGGCTGCAGTGGATTTTAATACCTCGTCTACAAATGTTAATTGAACAAGGGGCTACGCTGCCAACTAATTTTGCGGTCGCTCCTTATTTTGAAGAAGCGTATAAGCATGATGAAGAAGAACAATATACTCTACTTATCAATTATTTGCGTGAGTTAGATGGTTTTTTCTCCACTAAGACCTGCGGGTAATTTATTGATGCTGGAAATTATTTATCACGATGAATATATGGTAGCGGTTAATAAGCCTGCTGGTATGTTAGTGCATCGCAGTTGGCTGGACAGTAAAGAAACCGTATTTGTGATGCAGACACTGCGTGACCAAATTGGCCAGTATGTTTACCCCATTCATCGCCTCGATAGGCCGACGTCAGGTATATTACTATTTGCGTTATCGAGTGACGTCGCAAGGCTGTTATCGGCTCAATTTGAAAACCATCAGTTAGAAAAAGTGTATCACGCTGTCGTTCGCGGTTATTTAACCGAAGAGCAAACCATCGATTACCCGCTATTAGAAGAGTTAGATAAAATTGCGGATAAACATGCATCACGTGAACCTGTTTTACAGGAATGCGTTACCCACTGTAAACCGATAGCGACAGTTGAATGCGCTATTGCGATTGGGCGATATGAAACATCAAGATTTAGTTTAGTTGAGTTAAAACCTGAAACTGGCCGTAAACATCAATTGAGAAGGCATATGTCTCATCTTCGTCACCCTATTATTGGTGATAGCAAGCATGGAGACTTACGCCAAAACCGAGGGGTGAATACGCATTTTTCAGTGTCTCGCCTGATGTTACATGCCAGCTTATTAAATTTAAATCACCCAATAACAAAAGAAAATATATCGTTAGTGGCTACGTGGGATACACAATGGTTATCATTAATTGAGCAATTTGGATGGTCAGATACAGTTGCAAAATTAGGGATAAACGTTATTAACTCATCAAGTTAACTATGAAATAGAGGGAATGTTATGTCAAAAATAGGCATTTTTGTTGGAACTGTCTATGGTAACTCTTTAGCTGTTGCGGAAACGGCACAAGAAATTTTAGAGCAGCAAGGGCATGAAGTGGTTGTTTTTGATGAGCCCACCTTGAGCGATTGGCAACTTTATAATTCAGGTAATGAAATTGCACTTATTGTGACTTCGTCTACAGGGCAAGGGGATATACCTGACACCATCGCTCCGTTATATAGTGAAATCAAAGATGTTGTCGGTTATCAACCTGATTTACGTTACGGAATAATTGCTTTAGGTGATAGCAGCTATGAAAGTTTTTGTGGCGCAGGTATTCGTTTCGATGAACTGTTAGCTGAACAATCAGCGACCCGTATTGGCGATATTTTATTTATTGATGCAATTGAGGTGGATGTTCCTGAGGAGTTTGCTAAGCCTTGGGTTGAAGCATGGGCGGAGCTGCTTTAAATGTCTGCACCGTAGTATTACCTATATTAATGATAAATATTGGCAGTGCTACGGCGCAGTAAATTAATCATTTCACCTGTAAATTATTTACGGGCCAATTTTTCTAGATCTGCTTCAATTTCTGCGATCTTATTTGAAACCACATGTTCAAGATGGCGTAAGTCATCGAGAATTTTGTGTTTTAAATCAATGTCAGTTTGATCTGTTTGGCAAATTTGATCTAGTTCTTCAATGGCGTAACGTAGGTTAGTGTTAATTTCATTAATTTCTTTGAAATTATTATTACCATCCGCAATAGTTTTACGCTGGCGTGGGTATTTAAATTTTACGCTTTTAGCGAAAAACTCCCCTTTATCTTTGCGAAAATAAATTTTTAAAATGTCATTATTCGCTTCTTGGCGTAAGGTGTAGCGGTCAATATCTTGAGGGTTACTGATGCCTAAACTTTTCAAATTATCGTACATGTTAGCTCGCTTTACTGTAGAGACAGAGTCGGTGAACAAAGTGATAGTGTGAGCAGGCCGTAACAATATCGGTCTATTTCTCGTTAATAAGCTATCTATCCCATTCGTTTGGGTGATAGATATAATGATGTTATTACACAAACAGCATCATTATAATGAAAAATAAAATAATACAGTTTTATTAGAGGTAAACGGCAAAAGCCACGGACATATTATGCGCGATTTGTAGAAATTGACAAACTTCTCTTTGCAATTAATGCGCTAATATTAAAAGGTAACACTGATATGGCCACCCGAGTTGCATACGGGGGTATGCGATTCGGGATAGCTTTAGTTTTTTAACCTAATTACAGTGGCTCACTATAAAAGTTTATTATAAAAACCAGTAACAGGTTTGGCGTGAGATTTTAGGCGTTTAATTACTCATCAATCGTTCTTAATAATTCATTAATACCCACTTTACCGCGAGTTTTCTCATCAACTTTTTTTACAATGACGGCGCAATACAGGCTGTAGCGACCATCTTTAGATGGCAAATTACCTGAAACAACTACGGAGCCAGCAGGGACTCGGCCGTAATGAATTTCACCTGTTTCACGGTCATAGATTTTGGTGCTTTGCCCCAGATAAACACCCATTGAAATGACGGAACCCTCTTCAACAATCACCCCTTCGACCACTTCAGAACGAGCACCAATAAAGCAGTTGTCTTCAATAATTGTTGGGTTAGCTTGCAATGGCTCTAATACGCCACCGATCCCTACACCACCAGATAAATGCACGTTTTTACCTATCTGTGCACATGAACCAACGGTTGCCCATGTATCTACCATTGTGCCTTCATCGACGTAAGCACCAATATTGACATATGACGGCATTAATACGCTATTTTTAGCGATATAAGCGCCTTTACGAACAGCGGCAGGAGGAACAACTCGGAAGCCTTCTTTTTCGAAGCGAGCTTGGTCATAATCCGCAAATTTCATTGGAACTTTATCGAAATAACGGCTTTCTGCACCGTCAATCACTTGGTTATCTTGAATGCGAAATGATAACAAAACAGCTTTTTTCAGCCATTGATGGGTAACCCAAACACCGGCAATTTTCTCAGCTACACGTAATTCTCCGCTATCGAGTAATGCAATGGTATCTAACACGGCTTGTTTTACTGAGTTTGATACCGTATTTGGTGTGATACTGGCTCGCTCTTCGAACGCTTGTTCAATGATCGCTTGTAAATGCTGCATTGATTGTATTTTCCTCTTGAATGTTATAAAAAGTGAACGTTCACCATAAAAATGTGATGGACGCTATATTTTATCCTTCGATTTTAGGGCCTCTGTCAACCTTTCTGATAACTCTTGTTGCATATTTTTAGTCAACGCTTTGTGTTCCTTATCAGCTAAAACAAAGAAATCTTCCACTTTTTCGCCAATTGTCGTGATGCGTGCGCCATATAGAGAAATTTCCATTTGAGCAAAAATATGACCGATGCGAGCCAATAAACCTGGTTGATCTAAGGCGAACAGTTCCATATAGGTGCGACGGTCGTTGGTGGAATGTAGAAAATTGACTTTTGTTGGCACGGTAAAGTGACGTAATTTTGACGGCAGAGTACGTGGCTTAGGCAGTGATATTTCTGGTTGCTGAACGGCTAATAACAACATTTTTCGGATGTGGTCGTATCTGTCTTTGGACAGAGGACTACCGTTAGGCTCAAGAACGACGAAGGTATCCATGGCCATATTGTCTTTGTTAGTAAAAATTTGAGCACTGTGAATGCTTAAATTTCGCCGATCCAATTCGCTGGCGACAGCGGCAAATAAATGGGGTTTATCATGGCACCAAATAAAAATTTCTGTTCCGCCATGTTTAGGTTGTGTGCTGATTAATACCAAAGGCTGGCTCAAATCATGGGCTAGTAAGTGCTTAGCATGCCATGCTAATTGGGATGGCGTATGACGTAAAAAATAATCGGCATGGCAGCGGGACCATAACCCCTGCAGTTTTTCTTCATCAATTGATGATTGGCGTAGTAATGATAAAGCTTGATAACGATGATGACGAATGCGTTCGCGTAAGTCAGGGGTGCTCTGCATGCCTTGATTTAATTGATGCTCTGTAGATAAAAAAAGTTCACGAATTAAACTTTGTTTCCAGCTATTCCACAGTGTGCTATTTGTCGCGCAAATGTCTGCAACCGTTAAACACATCAAGTAGTTAAGCCGTGAAACAGTTTTAACTTCCCCTGCAAATTGTTTAATGACATCGGGGTCTTGAATATCACGCCGTTGAGCTGTCACCGACATCAATAAGTGGTTTTTAACCAACCATGAAGCTAATTCAGCTTCTTTGACAGAAAAATCATGCAGTAAGGCAAAATCATAAACAAAATCAGAGCCAAGGTCGGAATGATCTCCTGATCGGCCTTTAGCTATATCGTGAAAAATGGCAGCTAATCGTAAAAGTTCAGGTTGCAATAATTTGGGATAAACACTGACACACAGTGGATGATCACGACGATTTTCTTCTAACGTAAAGCTATCAATTTTTTGCAGTACGCGAATAGTGTGTTCATCAACGGTATATGCATGAAATAGGTCGAACTGCATTTGACCAACGATATTGCTCCAGAGTGGGGTATAAGCGCTCAGTACACTATGAAGGTGCATTGGGACAAATGCACCTTTGATGGCGCGAGGGTGGCGTAGAATTTTGATAAACAGTTTTCGGGCTTCAGGGATTTCACATAATGGCACTGAAAGGTTGCGCCGCGCATAACGTAGTTGCCGTAAAGTAGTGGAATAGATCCCTGTAATATTTGGGTAGCGAGCCATTTGGTAAAACATTTTTAAAATAGCGGCTGGCTGCTTGATAAATAACTCTTCATCAATAACGTCAATCAATGATCCACGTAATTGGAATAGAGAATCAATAGGACGGGGCTTTTCGTTGGGGTTAAGCGTTAAAATAGCTTCATCAAATAACTGCAATAGCATTTGATTGAGTTCCCGAACACGGCGAGTGACGCGATAAAAATCTTTCATCATTCGTTCAACGGGTTGGTTTTTTTCGCCTTCATAACCCAGTAACCGAGCCACACTAAACTGGCGGTCAAATAGCAGGCGATTATCATGACGTTTCACCACTAAATGGAGCGCAAAGCGAATTTTCCATAAAAATATTAGGCACTCTTTGAGTTCTTGGCGCTCTTCTTCAGTGAGAAAACCAAAACCTACCATTTCATCGACGGTGGTTGCACCAAAATGACGCCGCCCGACCCATAGTAAGGTATGGATATCCCGTAATCCCCCAGGGCTACTTTTAATATCGGGTTCTAAATTATAGCTAGTGCTATGGTAGCGTTGATGGCGTTCTTGTTGTTCTTCAATTTTTGCAGCAAAAAAGACCGCGGAAGGCCAAAAATCATCGCTAAAAATAGTTTTTTGTAATTGTAAAAACAGGGCGACATCACCACAAATTAACCGTGATTCAATGAGATTAGTTGCGGTGGTTAGGTCTGCATTTCCGGCTTCAATGCATTCAGCGAGGGAACGGACGCTGTGGCCGATATCAAACCGCAAATCCCATAATAGAGTGATAAATTGCCCAATTTCGTTAGCGATGTGTTCTGGAAGCGGTTTTTTACTTAAAACTAAAATATCAATGTCAGAAAGTGGATGTAGTTCATGGCGCCCGTAACCCCCAACGGCGATTAGTGACATATCAGGCTGCTTATCAAATTGAAAGGATTGCCATAATCGAGTGAGTAACGCATCAAGGTAATCACTTCGCAAGTGAATAAGGTCGACAACATCTTTACCTTGGTTGAAAGCCTCTTCCAGCCACTGATCGAAATCATCGACATGTTGTCTTAATAAATTAAGTTCAAGGTCATGAGTACTAAATTGATTAGGGGGGAGGTAGGAAGCTGAATTTACAGTCATCTTTATCTTTCCGTATTGATAGCAATAGGGGGTTAGCTACCAGCTTACGGTTTTTTGATAAAAATGAACAGAGGAAGAGCCTTCGGTTAGGAAGGCTCAATGGAGAAGATTATTCGTTAACTAATACTGCAGAGATAAACGGCTCTTCTTCTTTACGTAGAGTGAGGATTTCACAGCCGTTATCCGTCACAACTAACGTGTGTTCATATTGTGCAGACCAACCGCGGTCTTTGGTTTTAACTGTCCAGCCATCTTTCATGGTGCGAATACGGTGATCGCCTGTATTGACCATAGGCTCAATGGTAAAAGTCATCCCTTTTTGTAGAACCACGCCACTGTCGTCAGCATCATAGTGCAGAACTTGTGGTTCTTCATGGAAACCTTGGCCAATGCCGTGGCCGCAATATTCACGCACAACTGAGAAATCTTGTTTTTCGACAAACTCTTGAATGGCTTTACCTAAAGTACGTAAGCGAATACCCGGTTTAACCATTCGGATTGCTAAATATAAGCTGTCTAGTGTGACTTGGCAAAGGCGCTCACCTTGAATGGTTGGTTTACCAACAATAAACATTTTGGAGGTATCGCCATGGAAACCATCTTTAATAACGGTGACGTCAATATTAACAATATCGCCATCTTTTAAGATTTTATCATCACTAGGAATGCCGTGGCAGATGACATCATTGACAGAAATACAAACAGATTTAGGAAAACCGTGATAATTCAGGCACGCAGGGATAGCTTGCTGTACGTCAACAATATGTTGATGACATAGGCGATCTAATTCACCCGTACTAACTCCCGGCACAACGTGCGGAGCAATCATTTCTAACACTTCTGCTGCTAAGCGGCCAGCAACACGCATTTTCTGAATATCTTCTTCAGTTTTGATAATAATAGCCATGAATTTAGTCCATTCATGCCAACATTGATTTGATGGCATGTTAAAAAAGAGGGGGAAAAATAGGTAGCCCATTTTACATCGATGAGATATATGGTAACAGCCACCGCATTTTCTGCCAACTAGCTATCGAGCGGACTCGAAAGTCGAAGTCACTTTATAGTAGATAAGGAAAGGAGTGGAGCTTGTTCATTTTGAGCTTTTAACAGCACAAAATGCAAAATAGTAACGAAGGCCATCTAGACGATATTGCAAAAATAAGGTTTTTTTATCTTGCCAAATAGCGTCTATAATTGACCTGAGCAATGGTTAAATATTGCTCAGGTCAATGGCTTTAAATCAAAACCACTTTTAGGCATTTTTGTGAGCGAAAAAAGCAACAAAAGTTGGCTTCTAGGTTGGTTTTATGGTATAAAGCGCGCCGGCAATCCATTTATTTCTTATCACCATCATCGAAATGTCATTTTATGGCATCAAGATAAAGTCGTTGATAAAATATTGGATGTGCGAAACTTAAAACTCAATTGTGTAATAACACACACAAATCGACACGTGCACCGGGGTGCTCTTATGCGTTTTAACGCAGCTTTGGAGTCGGTAGCATGGGATTTGTGGAGGCATAACCCCAATTACTTAAATACAGAGGTATTAAATGGCAACTGTTTCCATGCGCGATATGTTACAAGCAGGCGTACACTTTGGTCACCAGACTCGTTACTGGAACCCAAAAATGAAACCTTTCATTTTCGGTGCGCGTAACAAAGTTCATATCATCAACCTGGAAAAAACTGTTCCAATGTTCAACGAAGCTCTGGCTGAGTTGACTAAAATTGCTTCTCGTAAAGGCAAAATTCTGTTTGTCGGTACTAAACGTGCTGCAAGCGAAGCCGTTCAAGAAGCTGCTAACAGCTGTGATCAGTATTTCGTTAACCACCGCTGGTTAGGCGGAATGTTGACTAACTGGAAAACCGTTCGTCAGTCAATCAAACGTCTGAAAGATTTAGAAGTTCAATCACAAGACGGTACTTTCGACAAACTGACTAAGAAAGAAGCGCTGATGCGTACTCGTGAACTTGGTAAGTTAGAAAACAGCTTAGGCGGTATCAAAGATATGGGCGGTTTACCTGACGCTCTGTTCGTTATCGATGCAGACCACGAACACATTGCTATTAAAGAAGCAAACAACCTGGGTATCCCAGTATTTGCTATCGTTGATACTAACTCTGATCCAGACGGTATCGACTTCGTTATCCCTGGTAACGATGATGCAATCCGTGCAATCAAACTGTATCTGGGCGCTGTAGCAAGCACCGTTCGTGAAGGTCGTTCACAAGATCTGGCTGTTCAAGCAGAAGAAAGCTTAGTAGAAGCTGAGTAATAAGGCCCAAACCCTTATTTAGGTATTGCTATACAGGTACTGCTATATGTTAGAAGGGGCCTGATTTAGGCCCCTTTTATATATGAATCAGAACTATCCACGTGGGGAAGACTCCCACGGGGAATATCGAGGAATAAATCACATGTCTGGAATTACCGCTGCATTGGTAAAAGAACTGCGCGAACGTACTGGCGCAGGTATGATGGAATGTAAAAAAGCACTCGTTGAAGCTAATGGCGACATCGAATTAGCGATTGATAACATGCGTAAATCAGGTCAAGCAAAAGCGGCTAAAAAAGCAGGTCGCGTTGCAGCTGAAGGTGTTATCCTGACTGAAGTTTTCAACGGTGGTAAAACAGGTGCTCTGGTTGAGCTGAACTGTGAAACTGACTTCGTTGCTAAAGACGCAGGCTTCTTAGCATTCGGTAAAGAAGTTTTGGCTTCTGTTGTTGCTGACAAAAATGCTGACATCGATGCGCTGAAAGCAAAATTCGAAGAAGCTCGTACAACATTAGTTGCGAAAATTGGTGAAAACATCAATATTCGTCGCGTTGCTATTCTGGAAGGCGCACAAGTAGGTAGCTACCTGCACGGTGCTCGTATTGGTGTTTTAGTTGCGGCTGAAGGCGCTGACGAAGAATTACTGAAACACATCGCTATGCATATCGCTGCAAGCAAACCTGAATATGTGACTCCAGATGATGTTCCTGCTGATGTTGTTGCTCATGAGCACCAAATCCAGTTAGACATCGCAATGCAATCTGGCAAACCACGCGAAATCGCTGAAAAAATGGTTATCGGTCGCATGAACAAATTCACTGGCGAAATCTCTCTGACTGGCCAGCCTTTCGTAATGGACCCAAGCAAATCTGTTGGTGACTTACTGAAAGAGAAAGGTGCTACTGTTTCTGGTTTCCTTCGTTTCGAAGTAGGTGAAGGTATCGAGAAAGTTGAAACTGACTTTGCAGCAGAAGTTGCTGCAATGAGCAAGTAATCAACTAAGGGCCGCCAATTGGCGGCTCTGTTTTATATACGTATATTCCCTGCGGTGTTAGCGTCATAGGCATTGCGCTAGAATTCTTGTGTATAAAAAATTATATTTAAACTAATTCAAAATTTAGGTACGTAGAACACTGTAATTCTACGTGTGTTACCCCAATAAATATCTGTTAGGACAGAACACCATGGCAACCAATGCAAAACCCGTTTATCAGCGTATTCTGCTTAAATTAAGTGGCGAAGCCTTACAAGGGGCAGAAGGTTTTGGTATCGATGCTAGCGTTTTAGATCGTATGGCTCAGGAAATTAAAGAACTCATAGAACTGGGTATACAGGTCGGTGTGGTTATTGGCGGTGGTAACCTGTTTCGTGGTGCTGGTTTGGCACAAGCTGGAATGAACCGTGTTGTCGGAGACCACATGGGGATGCTAGCAACTGTGATGAACGGACTCGCAATGCGTGATGCATTACATCGCGCCTATGTGAATGCAAGACTGATGTCTGCGATCCCACTTAACGGTGTCTGTGATAACTATAGCTGGGCAGAGGCCATTAGCTTGTTACGTCACGGCCGTGTCGTTATTTTTTCTGCAGGAACAGGCAACCCATTCTTTACAACAGACTCCGCTGCATGCCTACGTGGTATTGAAATTGAAGCGGATGTCGTGTTAAAAGCGACAAAAGTTGATGGTGTGTATTCAGCAGACCCTGCTAAAGACCCAGACGCAGTCCTTTATGAAAATCTGAGTTACCAAGAGGTTTTGGAACGTGAACTTAAAGTGATGGATTTAGCGGCATTCACATTAGCACGTGACCATAACTTACCGATTCGCGTATTCAATATGAATAAACCGGGCGCTTTACGTCGCGTTGTTATGGGCGAAAATGAAGGAACTCTGATTTCTCACAATTAATACTCAGAGACATGACCTGAGTTTAAATGTATTATCTAATATAAATTCAGACAATTTAAGCGAGGTCGCATGCGGCCTTTAATAACCAGTTCTTAAGGGTTGAAAACGTGATTAACGAAATCCAAAAAGATGCTCAAGACCGTATGGAAAAGAGCCTTGAAGCATTCAAAAGCCAAATTAGTAAAGTTCGCACAGGCCGTGCATCTCCAAGCCTATTAGACGGTATCACTGTTGAATACTATGGTTCAGCGACACCTTTGCGCCAATTAGCTAACGTCACTGTTGAAGATTCACGCACATTAGCTATTTCTGTTTTTGACCGTAGCATGTCACCTGCGATTGAAAAAGCAATCATGGCATCTGATTTAGGCTTAAACCCATCATCAGCGGGTACTGTTATCCGTGTTCCACTTCCTCCATTAACGGAAGAGCGTCGTAAAGACTTAATTAAAGTGGTTCGTGGTGATGCAGAGCAAGGCCGTATCGCAGTCCGTAACGTTCGCCGTGATGCTAACGACAAAGTGAAAGCATTACTGAAAGATAAAGAAATCAGTGAAGATGACGAGCGTCGTTCACAAGATGATATCCAAAAGCTGACTGATAGCTACATCAAAAAAGTTGATGAAGCATTAGCGCAAAAAGAAGCAGAGTTGATGGAATTTTAATCCATCATAATAATAAAGCCACCAATGCAAACTGTAAAAGTGTGCGTTAGCGTGGCTTTATTATTTTTCAAGCTTATTAAAAAATCCTTTCTAACCTCTAAGCTGATATAATCTCAGTATTGAATTAATACAGAGTACTCAATCACTATGAAATGTCTGACAATCCTAGGTTCTACAGGCTCAATTGGTACAAATACACTTTCTGTTGTTCGCCAAAATCCCGAAAAATTTCAAATCGTTGCTCTAGTGGCAGGAAAGAATGTCACTGAAATGGCGAAACAGTGCCTTGAGTTTAATCCGAAATATGCCTCAATGGCGGATGAATCGTCAGCAAAAGCGCTAAAAACTATTTTGACTGAGAATAATTGTAAAACTGAAGTTTTGTCAGGAAAACAAGCTGCAATTGACCTTGCTGGTCTGGATGATGCTGACCAAGTTATGTCAGCCATTACTGGGGTTGCCGGTTTACTTCCTACTTTAGCGGCAATACGCAAAGGTAAAAGAATATTATTAGCGAATAAAGAGTCTTTAATTACTAGTGGCCGTTTATTCTTTAATGAGATTCGCAAGCACAATGCAACAGTATTTCCTATTGATAGCGAGCACAATGCTATCTTCCAGAGTTTACCTGAAATTATTCAACTGAATTTAGGTTTTGCCGATTTATCAGCTTCCGGTATCTCAAGTATTGTTTTAACCGGATCTGGTGGGCCATTTAGGGATACACAGTTATCGCATCTTGATAATGTGACCCCTGATGAAGCATGTAACCACCCAAATTGGTCGATGGGGCGAAAAATATCAGTCGATTCAGCGACAATGATGAATAAGGGTCTAGAATATATTGAGGCTTGCTATTTTTTTAATGCGAGCGCCGAGCAAATGGAAGTGATTATCCATCCTCAATCTGTTATTCATTCCATGGTTCGGTATAAAGATGGCAGCGTGATAGCACAACTGGGCACGCCTGATATGCGAACTCCAATTTCATACAGTATGGCTTACCCTCAGCGTATCATGTCTGGTGCAAAACCTCTTGATTTTGCAACACTTTCATCATTAACATTTGTTCAGCCTGACTATCAACGCTATCCTTGCTTGAAGCTTGCAATCGATGCCTGCCACCAAGGGCAAGCCGCTACGACGGCACTTAATGGTGCGAATGAAATGACAGTTGCTGCTTTTCTCGAAGGCAAAATACGCTTTACGGATATAGCAAAAATTAATCGCAATGTATTAGATAGCCAAGTTTTTTCTGAACCTGTTTCGATTGAAGAGGTCTTAGAAATCGACGAACGAGCGCGTAAAAATGCAGAAAAAATAATCGCTCAGACAATTTAACGCTGGTATGTGTTTTATTTAGTTGCTGATAGCCATAATAACTCTTTAATATGTGATGTGTTTAAAAAAAGAAAAATAACATAGTACCTCTTAGAGATTTAAGGATGTGTCTTATCAGCAAATTCAATAATAGTAGTTATTATTGGTCTGTATACTCAAAGTGGTACTCACAAGGATTAATATTTAATGAACTCTAGTGGTGAAAATCTCTCTGATTCAATGATGCCTAAGCATGTTGCTATCATTATGGATGGTAATGGCCGATGGGCTAAACAAAGAGGGAAGCTCAGAATTACAGGTCATAAGGCAGGCGTTGAATCTGTCCGTAATTCTGTGCGCTTTGCGGTAAAAAATAAGATTAGTTCGCTCACATTGTATGCTTTTAGCAGTGAAAACTGGAGAAGGCCAGAGAAAGAAGTCAGTTCTCTCATGGAGCTATTTGTTTTTGCTCTTGATAATGAAGTTAAGAACCTACATAAAAACAATGTAAAACTAAAAGTCATTGGTGATATTAGCCGTTTTAGTGAACGCCTCAGAAAAAGAATTGATAAGGCAGAAGCATTAACGCAAAACAACACTGGGCTAAAACTGAATATTGCAGCGAACTATGGTGGCCGCTGGGATATTAGTAACAGTGTAAAACAAGTATTTGCAAAGGTACAAAGTGGTGAGCTTTCTATTGATGACATCAATGAAGAAAGTATCGATAACCATATTTGTATGCATGACCAAGAAAATGTCGATTTAGTCATAAGAACTGGGGGGGAGCATCGCATAAGCAACTTCCTATTATGGCAAGTCGCATATGCGGAATTTTATTTCACCAACGTTTTGTGGCCAGATTTTGATGAAATGGTGTTTCAGAGTGCAGTTGATGCTTTTAGTAAGCGTGAGCGCCGTTATGGTGGAGCTGAATCAGATGATGAACTGGGCAAAGAATAGGGGAAAGATGTGCTGAAATATCGTTTGCTTACTGCGATAATTTTAATACCGATTGTTATTGCGGCGCTGTTTTTACTTTCCCCAGCGAATTTTGGGCTTGTCGTGATCGCGGTTTGTGCTTTAGGTGCTTGGGAATGGGCACAATTTGTCGGCTGGCACTCTCAAGCTAAGCGCATAGGCTTAGCGGTTGTTTTTGCTGCAATATTACTTGCAATGCAATTTTCTATTTCCGATATAAATCAGTTCTCCTCTGAGCCTATGATTTTGTATGGTTTATGGGCTGGCCTTATTTGGTGGGGGATAGCGATTATTTTAGTTGTTACCTATCCCGCCTCCGCTTCTTGGGGCAAATCAGTTGTTATTCGCTTATTATTTGGCGTGTTAACGATTATCCCATTTTATTGTGGAATGATGGTTTTAAGAACCGTTGGTTATCAAAGTGATACATTCTTTGGAGCTTGGTGGTTATTGTATGTCATGTTGCTAGTTTGGGGGGCTGATTCAGGTGCCTATGCATTTGGTCGTACTATCGGGCGCAACAAAATGGCACCGAAGGTATCTCCTGGTAAAACATGGGAAGGCTTGGTGGGTGGCCTTATAACTGCTGGGATTATTTCATGGTTATTTAGCGCCTTTGCGCCAATCCCCGTGATGCCTGATTATTTGCTAGTGACTTCAATTATTGTTGTTGTAGTATCTGTGTTTGGTGATTTAACTGAGAGTATGTTTAAGCGCCAATCAGGTATTAAAGATAGTAGCCACTTAATTCCAGGGCATGGCGGTATCTTGGATCGTATTGATAGCCTAACAGCGGCAATCCCAGTTTTTGCTGGGCTAAATTTGTTAATTTTTAACGGTTTTGGTCTTTAGGAAGATACATGGGATTTATTTGGAGTTTAGTTGCATTTATTATCGCAATAGGTGTGTTAATTACAGTACACGAGTTCGGCCATTACTGGGTTGCTCGCCGCTGTGGTGTTTATGTTGAGCGCTTTTCTATAGGGTTCGGCAAAACCTTATGGCGCAAAGTCGATAAGAATGGTACCGAATTTGTTTTGGCGATAATCCCCTTAGGGGGGTATGTCAAAATGCTTGATGAGCGAGTTGGTAGCGTTTCTCCTGAACGTCGCCATCAAGCGTTTAACAATAAAACTGTCGGTCAACGAGCTGCCATTATTGGTGCAGGGCCAATCGCGAACTTTTTATTAGCAATTGTTGTCTATTGGATAGTCTTTATGATTGGTGTTCCTTCTGTGAAACCTGTCATTGAAGACGTAAAGCCAGGCTCTATTGCGGCAATTGCAAATTTTGAACCAAAAATGGAACTAAAATCTATTGATGGCATCGAAACTCCTGATTGGAATTCAGTTCGTTTAGCATTGGTCGGTAAAATCGGTGACCGTGAACTGACAGCACAAGTATTACCCAGTGGTTATAATGAACCGATTACTAAAACGGTTGATTTAACCACTTGGCAGTTTGATCCAGAGAAACAAGATCCAATTTTGTCAGTAGGCATAATGCCTGTCTCTGCAAGAATTGACCCTGTTATCCAAAAAGTAACGCAAGGGTTAGCTGGTGAACGAGCCGGTTTGCAGAAAGGCGACAGAATAGTGAGTGTTAACGGGGAAGTTCTGGGCCTGTGGGATCCCGTTACACGAATTATTCGTAATAACCCGGGCGTCCCGTTAAAACTTGAAGTGCAACGGTCGCAGCAATTGATTTCACTCACGTTGACCCCTGACAGCCAAGATGGGCCGCGTGGGGAGAAAATTGGGTTTGCAGGCGTAGAACTTTCAGTGTTACCGTTAGCAGATGAATATAAGATGGTGCAACAATATGGGCCATTTTCTGCGTTTTACCAAGCCAGTGATAAGACGTGGCAGTTAATGAAGTTGACGGTCAATATGATGGGTAAACTGGTTGTTGGGGATGTCAAACTCAATAACTTAAGCGGTCCGATATCTATCGCTAAAGGTGCGGGGGTATCCGCCGAGTCAGGCTTGGTATATTATTTGATGTTTATTGCGCTTATTAGCGTCAATTTAGGTATCATCAATCTGTTTCCATTGCCTGTTTTAGATGGGGGGCACTTGCTCTTCTTATTAATTGAAAAAATTAAAGGAAGTCCGGTGTCTGAGCGAGTACAAGACTTTAGTTTTCGGATAGGTGCAATGGCATTGATTCTGTTAATGGGACTTGCACTTTTTAATGATTTCTCTCGCTTCTAATTTTTGTAAGCTGGGGACCAGTAAGGAATACGCATAACAACGATGGCGATGAAAAAGTTGCTCATAGCGTCGCTGCTTTTCGGCAGCGCCACTGCATACGGTTCAGACGGATTCGTAGTTAAAGACATTCGTTTCGAAGGTCTACAACGCGTCGCCGTTGGTGCAGCATTATTGAACATGCCAGTTAGGGTTGGCGATTCAGTTGATAACGATGATATCAGCCGTTCGATTCGTTCCCTATTTTCAACCGGTAACTTCGAAGATGTTAGGGTCCTGCGTGATGGAAACACGCTGATCGTTCAAGTTAAAGAGCGGCCAACGATTGCAAGTATCACCTTTACAGGCAATAAGTCTGTTAAAGATGATATGCTCAAGCAGAACTTGGAAGCTTCAAATATCCGCGTTGGTGAGGCACTCGACCGCACGACAATTGCAAATATCGAAAAAGGTTTAGAAGACTTTTACTATAGCGTTGGTAAATATAATGCAACAGTAAAAGCTGTTGTAACGCCTTTGCCACGTAACCGTGTGGATTTAAAATTTGTTTTCTCTGAAGGTGTTTCAGCTCAAATTCAGCAAATTAATATTGTAGGTAATAAAAATTACACTACAGCAGAATTAGTTAATAAGCTGCAATTGCGTGATGATGTTCCTTGGTGGAACCTCGCTGCTGACCAGAAATATCAGAAGCAAAAACTGGCGGGTGACTTAGAAACTCTGCGCAGTTTTTATCTTGATCGTGGTTATGCGCGTTTTAATATAGACTCCACGCAAGTCAGTCTGACCCCAGACAAAAAAGGTATTTATATTACTATTAACATTACTGAAGGCGACCAATATAAAATATCGGGTGTCGAAGTTAATGGTAATACGGCTGATCATTTAACTGAAATCCAAGAGCTTATCACTATTACACCGGGAGAATTATATAACGGTGCTCAAGTGACAAGTATGGAAAACAAAATCAAAGATATGTTTGGCCGCTATGGTTATGCATATCCTCGAGTAATGACACAACCTGAAATCAACGATGCAGATAAAACAGTTAAATTGCACTTAAACATTGATGCAGGTAACCGTTTCTATGTGCGTGAGATTCGTTTCCAAGGCAATGACACCAGTAAAGATACTGTTTTACGTCGTGAAATGCGCCAAATGGAAGGTGCATGGCTCGGAAATGATTTAGTTGAACTAGGTAAAGAACGTCTGAATCGTACAGGTTATTTCGAAACTGTTGATGTAGAGACTCAACGTGTACCTGGTAGCCCTGACCAAGTAGATGTTATCTACAAGGTTAAAGAGCGTAATACTGGTTCAATGAACTTTGGTATCGGTTTTGGTACTGAAAGTGGTGTGAGCTTCCAAGTTGGGGTTACACAAGATAACTGGTTAGGTACAGGTAACGCAGTTGGTATTAACGCAAGTAAAAATGACTACTCAACTAACGTTGAATTCTCATTTACTGACCCGTACTTCACCGTTAATGGTGTGAGCTTAGGCGGCCGTATTTTCTATAACGACTTTAGTGCGAAAGATGCGGATCTATCAGGCTATAACAACAAAACGTATGGCCTAGACAGTTTCTTAAGCTTCCCATTTAATGAAAATAACTCTTTCCGCGTCGGTGCGGGTTATGTTCATAACCGACTTTCGGATATGCGTGCTCAAGCTGCCATGTGGGATTACCTTGATTCTATGGGTAAAAATCCACCAGTTACAGAGAACGGACGTAATAAAGAAAGCTTTGATGCGGATGACTTCACACTTAACTTAGGTTGGACTTATAACTCGTTAAACCGTGGTTTCTTCCCGACATCGGGTAATAAAACGAACGTATCGGGTAAAGTGACAATTCCTGGTTCTGATAACGAATACTATAAACTACGCTTTGATACAGCGCAGTATTATCCACTGGACGAAGACGAAACTTGGGTAGTTCTGGGGCGTGCACAAGCAGGTTATGGTGATGGTATTGGCAGTAAGCAAATGCCATTCTATGAAAACTTCTATGCGGGTGGTTCAAGCACCATTCGTGGTTTCCGTTCGAATAATATCGGTCCAAAAGCGGTTTATTTGAAGAAAATTAATGGAAAAGATGGCCCAGAGCCTGGAAGCCCATCAAGTGATGCGGTCGGTGGTAATGCGATGTACGCGGCATCATTTGAGTTAATCACTCCGACTCCATTTATTGACGAGAAGTATTCGAACTCCGTTCGTACCTCTCTCTTTGTTGATGCAGGTACGGTATGGGACACTAATTGGAACAGTATTCCTGCGGCTTGGCGCGAAGGTATGCCTGACTATGGTAAGGCAAGCAATATCCGAGCTTCTGCGGGTGTGGCTTTACAATGGATGTCTCCACTTGGACCACTGGTCTTCTCTTATGCGCAGCCGATTAAGGACTACGAAGGGGATAAATCAGAACAGTTCCAATTTAATATTGGTAGAACGTGGTAATCTATTCCAGTTTCTATCTATGAAGGCTCCCATTTTTTGTGGGAGCAACCAAAATTTCCAGCCATACGTATGGGTTAAGGAGTTTAGTGTGAAAAAATTGTTGTGTGCAGCGGGTGTGAGTATTGCTTTAGCAATGTCTGCGGGGGCTTATGCTGAGAAAATCGCTATCGTCAATGTTGGTGAAATTTTCCAAAATATGCCAGCGCGTGAAGCCGTTGCTAAACAGCTTGAAAGTGAATTCAAAAGTCGTGCGACTGAGTTACAAAATCTAGAAAAAGATTTGCAAACTCGCGTTGAAAAATTGCGTCGTGATGGTGCAACAATGAAACAAAGTGAGCGCGAAAAGCTTGAATCTGAACTCATGACTAAACGTGATCAATTCGCTGAAAAAGCTCAAAAATTTGAAGAAGACAACCGCCGTCGCCAAGGCGAAGAGCGTACTAAAATTTTAACTCGTATTCAGAACTCTATTAAGGCTGTTGCAGCTAAAGAAGGCTATGATGTCGTTATCGATGCAAATGCAGTTGCTTATGCAAAAGATAGCGTTGACATTACAAGTCAGGTTCAAAAACAGGTTAAATAATAGATGTCTTCAATTCGATTGGCTGACCTTGCTCAGCAGTTGAATGCGCAATTACACGGTGATGGTGATATTACCATCACCGGTATTGCTCCAATGCATTCAGCGAATAATCAACAGATTACTTTTCTATCTGACAGCCGTTATAGTGACAAATTGGCAGATTGCCAAGCTGCAGCGGTGGTTCTCACAGCAAAAGATCTTGAAGCATGCAAAGTGGCTGCTCTGGTAGTGGATAACCCATACCTTGCTTATGCACGCATGGCTCAAATTATGGATACAACGCCAAGCCCAGCTGAAGATATCCATGCATCAGCGGTAATTGCTGATGATGCAAAACTTGGTAAGAATGTCGCAATTGGCGCAAATGCCGTTATCGAAAGTGGTGTTGAGCTTGGCGATAATGTGGTGATTGGCGCAGGTTGTTTTGTGGGCAAAAATACGCGTATTGGTACAGGAACCCGTTTGTGGGCGAATGTCAGCGTATACCACAATGTTGAGATTGGCGAACACTGTTTAGTTCAATCTGGCACAGTCATTGGCTCTGATGGTTTCGGCTATGCGAATGATCGTGGTAATTGGATCAAAATTCCTCAATTAGGCACAGTGATCATCGGCGATCGTGTTGAGATCGGTGCGAGTACAACCATTGACCGAGGTGCTTTAGATAACACAGTAATTGGCAATGGGGTTATTATCGATAACCAGTGCCAAATTGCACACAATGTCATAATTGGTGATAATACCGCAGTTGCTGGTGGTGTTATCATGGCTGGTAGTTTAAAAATCGGCCGTTACTGTATGATTGGTGGTGCCAGTGTCATCAATGGCCATATGGAAATTTGCGATAAGGTCACAGTAACAGGAATGGGGATGGTCATGAGACCTATCACTGAACCAGGAGTATATTCTTCAGGGATTCCTTTACAGCCTAATAAAACTTGGCGTAAAACAGCTGCTTTAGTCTTAAATATCAATGAGATAAATAAGCGACTGAAACATGTTGAGCGTGAATTAGATAGCCAAAATCAAAAAAAACAGTAATCATTTTGTAATTCAGGCTAAAATAGTTATCTGAGTTACGTTTTCCGGCCTGCCAGTTAACCTAATTTAAGGTTAAAGCAGGCCGATTCATTAATTAAACCGTATTAATAGACAGGAAGAGTATTTCGATGAGTGATAATCATACTCTGAATATAGAAGAAATCTTAGAACTGCTTCCGCACCGTTACCCATTCCTTCTGGTTGATCGTGTATTGGATTTTGAAAAAGGCAAATCATTACGTGCCGTGAAAAATGTGTCATTTAACGAGCCATTTTTCCAAGGACACTTCCCTAGTAAACCTATTTTCCCTGGTGTATTGATTTTAGAAGCCATGGCGCAAGCGACTGGAATTCTTGCGTTTAAAAGCGTTGGAAAATTAGAACCGGGTGAGTTGTACTATTTTGCAGCGATAGACAATGCGCGTTTTAAACGTCCCGTTCTACCAGGAGACCAAATGGTCTTAGAAGTAGAATTTATCAAAGAACGTCGCGGAGTTGCACGTTTTAAAGGTGTTGCTAAAGTTGATGGAGAAGTGGCCTGCGAAGCAGAAATGATGTGCGCCCGTCGTCGTGAGGTCTGATATGATTGATAAAACAGCCTATATTCATCCATCCTCTATCGTAGAAGATGGAGCTATCATCGGTGCCAATGTTCATATTGGCCCTTTTTGTTATATTGGCGCGAATGTTGAAATTGGTGAAGGCACTGAACTGAAATCTCATGTTGTCGTTAATGGCCATACAAAAATTGGTCGTGACAATGTGATTTTCCAGTTCGCTTCCATTGGTGAGATTAATCAAGATCTTAAATACCAAGGCGAACCAACGCGAGTTGAAATCGGGGACAGAAACCGTATTCGTGAAAGCGTAACCATTCACCGTGGTACTGTTCAAGATGTTGGCCTGACAAAAGTGGGCAATGATAACTTACTGATGGTGAATGTGCATATTGCTCATGATTGTATCATTGGAAACCGTTGTATTATTGCAAATAACGGTACTCTAGGTGGTCATGTAACACTTGGTGATTATGCCATTATTGGTGGGATGACCGCAGTTCACCAGTTTTGTAAAATTGGTGCTCATGTTATGGTTGGTGGCTGCTCTGGTGTTGCACAAGATGTGCCGCCTTATGTCATTGCACAAGGTAACCACGCGACACCATTTGGTTTAAATCTTGAAGGTCTAAAACGCCGTGGTTTTGAAAAAGAATCACTACATGCTATTCGTAATGCATACAAGGTGTTATATCGTTCAGGTAAATCGTTAGAAGAAGCTCGTGAAGAAATCGCAGAAGCGGCAAAAGCGAATGAACACGTTAAAGTGTTTAGTGATTTCTTAGAGGATTCAGCGCAGTCTAAACGTGGTATTATTCGTTAATCTAGTATTAATGAATCGAGGCCTTTAATAAGGAGCGAATTTCGGTGAATAATAGCCGCCCACTTACTATTGGCCTTGTTGCCGGAGAAACATCTGGTGATATTCTCGGTGCGGGGCTTATCCGTGCACTTAAAGAGCAAATACCAGATGCTCGCTTTGTTGGTGTTGCTGGTTCTTTAATGCAAGCCGAAGGTTGTGAAGCTTGGTATGAAATGGAAGAGCTTGCCGTCATGGGCATCGTTGAAGTCCTCGGCCGCCTACCTCGGTTATTATCCATCCGTAAGGATCTAACCCAGCGTTTTACCGAATTACAGCCAGATGTTTTTGTTGGAATTGATGCCCCTGATTTTAATATTACCCTTGAGGGGCGCTTAAAATCGAAAGGGATTAAAACCATTCATTATGTTAGCCCATCAGTTTGGGCATGGCGTCAAAAACGGGTATTTAAAATCGGTCGTTCAACGGATTTAGTATTAGCTTTCTTACCTTTTGAAAAAGCCTTTTACGATCGTTTTAATGTTCCTTGCCGTTTTATCGGGCACACAATGGCGGATGCCATTCCATTACACCCTGATAAACAAGCCGCTCGACATCGGCTGAATATTCCTGAGCATGTTAAATGTTTAGCCTTACTGCCAGGAAGTCGTCATTCCGAAGTCGAAATGCTAAGCGCAGATTTTCTTAATACAGCGAAAATATTACAGCGTAATATCCCGGATTTACATATTGTGGTGCCGTTGGTGAATGAAAAACGCCGCCAGCAGTTTGATGAGATAAAGCAAAATACTACGCCTGAACTGCAAATTCATACTTTAGATGGCCAAGCTCGTGATGCAATGATTGCAGCAGATGCGACTTTATTAGCATCAGGAACGGCAGCACTTGAATGTATGCTAACAAAATGCCCAATGGTGGTGGGGTATCGTATGAAACCTTTCACCTTCTGGTTGGCAAAACGGTTAGTGAAAACGCCGTATGTTTCTTTGCCTAATTTGTTAGCAGGAAAAGATATTGTCAAAGAGTTACTACAAGAGGATTGCCAGCCTGATAAACTTGCACAGCAGTTGCTTCCACTCCTAGAAGGTGGCGAGCGGGTTGAAAACCTGAAAGAAACTTTTTTACAATTACATCAGCTTATTCGTTGTGACGCAGATAAACAAGCGGCTGAAGCTGTATTAGATATGGTCAAAAATTAATGGAATTTATCTATCCAAAAGCAAATTTAATCGCTGGTGTTGACGAAGTAGGCCGAGGCCCATTAGTCGGAGCTGTAGTGACAGCAGCAGTGATTCTTGATCCCAATAACCCAATTACAGGGTTGGCAGACTCAAAAAAACTCACCGAAAAAAAACGTGAGAAATTATTTGATGAAATTCAAGAAAAAGCATTATGTTGGTGTATTGGCCGCGCAGAACCAGAAGAAATTGATAATATAAATATATTACATGCAACCATGTTAGCTATGCAGCGCGCCGTTGCGGGTTTATCTATTGTTCCTGAGTATGTTTTAATTGATGGTAATCGTTGTCCTGAATTGCCAATGCCTTCACAAGCAGTAATTAAGGGCGACAGCCTAGTACAAGAAATTAGCGCAGCATCCATTTTAGCTAAAGTGATTAGGGATAGGGAAATGGTTGAGTTGGACAAAGCTTTTCCTGAATATGGTTTTGCGAAGCATAAAGGCTACCCAACCGCGTATCATTTAGAAAAATTGGCGCAGTATGGTGCAACCGAATTCCATCGTAAAAGCTTTGCTCCTGTGAGAAAAGCTTTAGACAGCAAATAAGTAGGTATTAGGTCGATGGCATCACCTCGTTTTATTCATTTACGTGTTCACAGTGACTATTCCATGATTGATGGGCTAGCCAAAACAGGGCCACTGGTTAAAAAAGTGGCTTCAATGGGTATGCCTGCATTCGCGATCACCGATTTTACTAACCTTTGCGGGTTAGTCCGGTTTTATGGTGCAGCGCATGGTGCAGGGATCAAACCCATTATTGGCGCTGATTTTTATGTGGAAAGTGAATTATTAGGTGATGAAATATCTCACCTAACTGTTTTAGCACGTAATAATGAAGGCTATCAAAACCTTACCTTACTAATTTCTGAAGCATATCAAAAGGGCTATGGTGCGGTTGGGCCAACGATAAAACGAGAATGGCTGGCCAAGCACAAAGACGGCTTGATTCTGCTGTCCGGTGGCCGTAAAGGGGATGTCGGGCAATTTCTATTAAGGGGAAACCAATCCTTAGTGGATGAGTGTCTTGCATTCTATGAAACTCATTTCCCAGATAGCTACTATTTAGAGTTAGTCAGAACAGGGCGGCCTGATGAAGAAAGTTATCTACATGCGGCTGTCGAGTTAGCGACTAAAAAAGGCCTACCTGTCGTTGCAACGAATGATGTTTGTTTTATTGAAAGTAGTGATTTTGACGCTCATGAAATACGTGTTGCTATCCATGATGGTTTTACATTAGCAGATCCAAAAAGGCCTAAAAATTATAGCCCTCAGCAATATTTACGTTCCGAAGAAGAGATGTGTGAGCTGTTTGCTGACATCCCTGAAGCGCTAGAAAACAGTGTAGAGATTGCTAAGCGTTGTAATGTGACGATCCGTTTAGGTGAATACTTCTTACCTCAATTCCCAACAGGGGATATGAAAACAGAAGACTTTTTAGTTATGCGCTCTAAAGAAGGGCTCGAAGAGCGTTTAGAATTTCTGTTTCCTGATGAAAAAATCAGGGCAGAAAGACGTCCTGAGTATGATGAACGTTTAGATATCGAACTCAACGTAATCAACCAAATGGGTTTCCCTGGCTACTTCTTGATAGTTATGGAGTTTATCCAATGGTCGAAGGATAACGGCGTACCCGTTGGGCCTGGACGAGGTTCGGGGGCAGGTTCCCTTGTTGCCTACGCACTCAAAATTACTGACCTTGACCCGTTGGAGTTCGATTTACTATTTGAGCGTTTCTTGAACCCTGAGCGTGTTTCGATGCCTGACTTTGACGTCGATTTCTGCATGGAAAAACGCGACCAAGTCATTGATCACGTAGCCCAAATGTATGGGCGTGATGCCGTTTCACAAATCATTACCTTTGGTACGATGGCGGCAAAAGCGGTTATCCGCGACGTGGGGCGTGTACTTGGGCACCCATATGGCTTTGTTGATAGAATTTCTAAATTAGTGCCGCCAGATCCCGGTATGACACTAGAAAAAGCATTCGAAGCAGAGCCACAGCTCCCTGAAATTTATGAAGCTGATGAAGAGGTTAAAGCGCTTATCGATATGGCGCGTAAGCTCGAAGGGGTCACTCGAAATGCCGGTAAACATGCGGGTGGGGTGGTTATCGCTCCAACTAAAATTACTGACTTTGCGCCACTGTATTGTGATGCGGAAGGTAATAACCCCGTCACGCAATTCGATAAAAACGATGTCGAATATGCAGGGCTAGTGAAGTTTGACTTCCTCGGCTTACGGACGTTGACGATCATTAACTGGGCGTTGGAAATGATCAACGCGCGTCGTGCTAAGAAAAACTTAGAGCCGGTTGATATTGCGGCGATTCCGCTGCACGATCAAAAAAGCTTTGATATGCTGCAGCGCTCAGAAACCACGGCAGTATTCCAGTTGGAATCCCGTGGAATGAAGGACTTAATTAAGCGATTACGTCCCGACTGCTTTGAGGATATGATCGCTCTGGTAGCATTATTCCGCCCCGGGCCATTACAATCAGGCATGGTAGATAACTTTATTGACCGTAAGCATGGTCGTGAAGAAATTTCGTATCCAGATGTACAATGGCAACATGAATCATTAAAACCTGTTCTAGAGCCCACATATGGTATTATTTTATACCAAGAACAGGTTATGCAAATTGCTCAGGTTTTAGCCGGTTACACGCTTGGCGGTGCAGATATGCTGCGTCGTGCGATGGGGAAAAAGAAACCTGAAGAAATGGCGAAGCAGCGTTCTGTTTTTGAAGAAGGAGCAATCAAAAACGGGGTAGATGGCGAGTTATCAATGAAAATCTTTGACTTGGTAGAGAAATTTGCCGGTTATGGGTTTAATAAATCGCACTCAGCAGCTTATGCTTTAGTTTCTTATCAAACATTATGGTTAAAAGCTCACTATCCCGCTGAATTTATGGCTGCTGTAATGACCGCTGATATGGACAACACGGAAAAAGTGGTCGGTTTAGTTGATGAATGTTGGCGAATGGGCTTAAAAGTATTGCCACCAGATATCAATAGTGGGCTTTATCACTTCCATGTGAATGATGAAGGTGAGATAGTTTACGGTATCGGTGCAATTAAAGGGGTCGGTGAAGGCCCGATTGAGGCGATTGTTGAAGCGCGTCAACAAGGCGGGATATTTAAAGAGATTTTTGACCTTTGTGCGCGAGTTGATATTAAAAAAATTAATCGTCGTGTGATGGAAAAGCTTATCATGGCAGGGGCATTTGACCGATTAGGCCCTCACCGTGCGGCATTGATGTCTTCCCTTGAAGATGCATTAAAAGCGGCTGACCAACACGCTAAAGCAGAGGCAATAGGCCAAGCAGATATGTTTGGTGTATTAGCGGAAGCACCTGAACAAGTTGAAAGTTCATACGCCAGTGTGCCTAAATGGCCAGAGCAGGTGGTATTGGATGGTGAACGCGAAACGCTTGGTTTATATTTAACAGGGCATCCAATAACGCGATACTTGAGCGAAATAGAGCGCTATACTAATGGGCTTAGATTAAAAGATGTGAACCCCACCCCTCGTGGTCAAGTGACAACTGTGGTAGGTTTAGTACTTTCAGCTAAAGTCATTACAACCAAGCGTGGAAATAGAATAGGTATTTGTACGCTTGATGATCGTTCCGGTCGTCTGGATATTATGTTATTTTCAGATGCACTCGATAAATACCAACATATGTTGGAAAAAGACAATATCCTGATAGCCACCGGTCAGGTCAGCTTTGATGATTTCAATGGTGGTAATAAAATGACAGTGCGTGAGTTAATGGATATTAGTGAAGCAAGGGAGAAATATGCACGAGGACTTGCAATTTCACTGTCAGATAAACAAATTAACGATCAATTGCTGAACCGGCTTCGCAGTACTCTTGAACCTCATCGTTCAGGAACGATCCCGGTTCATCTGTATTACCAGAAGGATGATGCCAGAGCCAAGCTTAAATTTGGTGTTGTTTGGCGTGTGACGCCAGTGGATCCCCTTCTGAACGATCTTCGAACTCTGCTGGGTAGTGAGCAGGTAGAATTAGAATTTGACTAAAATAGGAATATTATGAGTCTGGATTTTCTTGATTTTGAACAGCCAATCGCGGAATTAGAGGCGAAAATTGATTCTCTAACAGCGGTTAGCCGTCAAGATAACAACTTAGAAGTCAACCTAGATGAAGAGGTTGCTCGTTTACGTGAAAAAAGTGTTGAACTGACACGTAAAATTTTCTCTGATCTAGGAGCTTGGCAAATCGCTAAACTCGCTCGTCATCCACGTCGTCCATATACATTGGATTATATTTCTCGCATTTTTACTGATTTCCAAGAATTAGCAGGTGATCGTGCTTATGCAGATGATAAAGCCATTGTGGGTGGAATGGCGCGTTTAGATGGTCGCCCAGTTATGATTATTGGGCATCAGAAAGGGCGTGAGACAAAAGAAAAAATCCGTCGTAATTTTGGTATGCCAGCCCCAGAAGGTTACCGTAAGGCATTGCGTCTGATGGAACTGGCTGAGCGTTTTAACTTGCCTATTATTACCTTTATTGATACTCCTGGGGCTTATCCGGGCGTTGGTGCTGAAGAGCGTGGTCAGTCAGAGGCTATCGCACGTAATTTACGTGAAATGTCACGTTTATCTGTCCCAGTCATTTGTACTGTTATTGGTGAAGGTGGCTCTGGCGGTGCTCTTGCCATCGGTGTTGGTGATAAAGTCAATATGCTGCAATACAGTACTTATTCTGTTATTTCACCAGAAGGCTGTGCTTCCATTCTATGGAAAAGTGCAGATAAAGCACCACTAGCAGCAGAGGCGATGGGGATTACTGCTCCACGTCTTAAAGAACTGAAATTAATTGATAATGTTATTCCTGAGCCATTAGGCGGTGCACATCGTAATTATGATGAAATTGCGGAACAGCTAAAAGCACGCCTGAATGAGGACTTAAACGAATTAGATGCATTAGATGCCGAAGCGTTGAAAAACCGCCGCTATCAGCGTCTGATGGACTATGGTTATTGCTAATTATTAACCGCTAATCGTTAATAAAAACGGGAGTTTGCTTTTTGCCAGCTCCCGTTTTTTATTTTTAAGCTAGTCATTTTTAATGATAACAGAGTGTTTTGATTTAAATTATTCATCTGCTGAAAATAATAATAGATAGGAACTAGGGTGCGACAATATAATTATTTGCTATATGCTTTTACTTGCGTATTGATATGGAGCTTTATTCCTATTGTCTCTCGTTTTGGGCAAGAAGGTATGGATAGCTTCCAATTCCTTTTTTGGTCAAACTTAATTTCAGCGATATCTGTAATTATTGTTGCACTTGCTTCTGGGTATCGGCTGACAAAACTGTTTATCTTGCCAAGAGATGTACTAATCAAAGTCTTTGTTCTTGGTTTTCTTGATTGTTTATTCTACTTGTTACTGTATTACGGATATTCCATTGAAAATGGTATCGCCGTATTGGTCATTCAATATAGCTGGCCATTAGTTATTATCTTGTTATCAGTAGTATTGCTAAAAGATAAATTAGCTGGAAGACAAATAATTGGCATCATAGTTGGTTTTATTGCGGTGGTTATTACTTTTACTAAAGGGCAAATTACACAGCTACATGTTGAAAACCCAACAGCGTTATTACTGGTTTTTAGTGGTGCATTTTGCTTTGCACTAATGTCAGTTTTTTCTCGCCAATATTCGATAGACCCCTATATTAGTACTGTGTGGTTATTTATTTTTTCAACGCTAACTTCTTTTGCCTTACTGATACTATTTAGTGAAATGCAGTTACCTTCAAAAGCAGCTTTTTGGCCAACACTGGTTAATGGCATTTTAATCAATGGGGTGTCTTATATTTTGTGGTTTAAGGCGATGAATACAGGTCATTCAGCGAAAATAGCTTCTGTGGTATTTTTATCTCCCGTATTATCGGTACTCTGGTTAGTGTTAATCTTAAATGATGTTTTTGAAATTGCGTATGCAATTGGGGTATTACTGGTAATTATTTCTGGTGTTCTGTGTGTTGGCGCAAAAAGCCAAAGTCAGAAGTCGTAAGAAGGGCGAATAAATGGCGCAGCATTCGCAAGTAATTGTTGAACAAGTTCTTAATAAAATAAGTGGTATTCAAAAAATTCTAGTGGGATTCAGTGGTGGTATTGACTCTACAGTTTTATTACATGCACTTTATCTTATTCGGCAACAACGGCTTCCTTCACTAGAAATTCGTGCTATTCATATTCATCATGGCTTGAATAGAAAAGCAAACGAATGGGAGCAGCATTGTGCTCAATTATGTTCACAATGGGACATTCCTTTTATTTGCCGACATGTCGTGGTTGATTCAAGCCAAAAAGGTATTGAAGCAGCAGCACGAGAAGCTCGTTATCAGGCTTACCGAGAAGAATTACAAGAAGGCGAGGTATTAGTTACGGCTCAACATCTTGATGACCAAGCAGAAACTTTCATGTTAGCGTTAAAGCGTGGTAGTGGGCCAGCAGGGTTGTCTTCAATGCCTGAATTATTGAGTTTTTCAGCGTGTTGCGGTTCAACATGGCTATTACGCCCATTACTTTCAACACCCCGTATAGCGCTAGAAGCTTATATGCAAGAACAACAATTGTCGTGGGTTGAGGACGATAGTAACCAAGATGACCGTTATGATAGAAATTTTTTACGTCTTCATATTATGCCCACTTTGTCTGAGCGCTGGCCACATTTTTCTCATGCTGTCGCGCGCAGTGCCGCGTTATGTGCTGAGCAAGAATCATTACTCGATGAGTTATTAAAAGAGACCCTTGAAGGTATGATGGATTACCGAGGGGGCCTATTTATAGATGATTTGCAAGGGTGTTCATCTTCCAAACGTAATGCTTTAATTCGTCGTTGGGTTGGTTTGCACCAATTACCAATGCCGCCATTTAACCAATTGGAACGTATTTGGCAAGAAGTCGCGTTAGCTCGGCAAGACGCTGACCCTATTTGCCGCTTAGGGCAATTTGAAATTCGTCGTTATCAAGGCGCATTGTGGGTTGTTAAGCGCATTAATAGTCTATTAAATAAACAGTTTGAATGGGCTTTTCCTGAGGCTATTGAGTTACCTGAATCCTTAGGAATATTACAAGTTATGGAAGGAGAGGGGCAGATACGGCCACCACTTTCGCATGAAAATGTGACAATCCGTTTTGGGCTGCAAGGCACATTGAAAATAGTAGGACGCCATCGTTCCAGAAGCAGTAAGAAGATCTGGCAAGAATTAGGCGTAGCTCCATGGATGAGAGAAAGAGTGCCATTAATTTATTATAACGACCAGCTCATTACCGCAGTAGGGTGCTTTATTACCCCTGAGGGGTTGGTTGATGAAGCGTCTCTGGGCATTGCCATCGATTGGCAAAAAGAGGGTGAATTTAAGGTATTAAATTAATGAGAAGCCCCTTATGACTGTGATTACCATAAGGGGCTATAGAAGGACTCAAAATCGTGAGTATTAGTGAGAGTGGTCGACAACAATTGTGCCGATTTCAGGATGACTGAAGGAAATTATGCAATCCAATCTTAACTCCTTGGTTCCATCATGTGTCTCAACAATCAGGTACTCAACTTTTTTTCGTAGGAGTAAATCACTGGCCTTCCCCTCAATATTCACGCCGTCATTAAGTATTATTTGCAACTTTAGCTGACGTTGGCATGCGATTTCTAGATATTCGTAATCATCACAATTGATAGGTTGATATTCAGTATCTGTAGACATATTCCCTCACCACTGTGTTAGTGGCGGTTATTGCCGCCTTGAACATGTTGTACTAAGCAAAAATGTGCTTAGTACGATAATAGCACAGTAACTTTAATAACTATAATCACAGCGCAGGGAAAAAGACAATTCTTATTCACTAAATCAATACACAACGTATTTTATCAGTAATGTCCGAATTTTCTTATGTTTGACATATTTTTATTAGATGAAATGCTATGATGTTTATATTGGTTAACAAGTTAAAACACATGGTTTTAAGGGAATTATAATGAAAAAATCACTAATGTTAGTCTTAATGGCGGTTGGAAGTATTACGTTAGCTGGCTGCCAGAGTGCGACAAAAAATATTGATGTAGCACCAGTCGATAAAGTCTATACAGGGGTTTTACCTTGCGCGGATTGCTCTGGTATTGAGGCAACATTGTTAGTTAACCAAGATGGTAGTTATGTTGAACAGCTCGTTTACTTAGGAACGAAAGATGGTGATACAGCTTTCCATGATACTGGTAAATGGGATATAGAAAATAATAAACTACGAGCAACTAATCCTAAAGGTGAAAGTACTTATTTTGCCCAATCAGCAGATGGTCAATCAGTGACCTTGCTGGATTTAGACGGTAACCCGATTGAAACACAGATGAATTATACGTTAGACCAAGTTAAGCCAAGTAAAAAAGTGGGGCAGTACCGCTATATGGCTGATGCAGCTGTTTTCAAAGAGTGCGATAGTGGTCGCCAATACGCTGTTTCTGGTGTTGAATTAGAAAAAGCGTATGGAGAAACTGGGGTAGATGGTGGTACACCTGTCTATGCTGAAATTGAAGGTTATTATACCATTCGTCCTTCAATGGAAGATGGCCAGTTTGATTCCGCATTAGTCCCAACAGGTGCAATTAAGTTCGACAAATCTGCTTCTTGCAACTAATTCGTACTTTTTTCTTTCTTAAGAAGACCCACTTCAACTGAAGTGGGTCTTTTTCTTTTTGGGCTATAAATTACCAATTAAAACGCCGTATTACCCATCTTTAATTTTTTTCTTATCATTATTTGATATCAATATAACTTTTTTATTGACGCAAAATATTTATATAAATGTGAGGATTGTCATGGCTGTTGGTCAATGGGAGACAATTGTTGGTTAGTTTGAATTATCGAAAATGCTGGGAAGGCAGTATACTCAATTCAACTAGAGATAATTAATTGCTTTAGTGTGTAGGGTTGGGTTAGATGATAAGTCTATAAGAAAACTTATAAGTTATAGCGGTAATAAAAAATAGAACGAATCAAAGGATAAGGAATGAATAAGAAAAATATTTATCTATTTTGTTCTGCAGGAATGTCTACCTCACTGCTAGTTAACAAAATGAGACAGCAAGCAGAAAAATACGATGTACCTGTCAATATAGAGGCCTTTCCTGAAAGCTTAGCTTCAGAAAAAGGTGTAGATGCGGATGTGATATTACTCGGCCCGCAAATTGCTTGGATGTTATCGGATATCCAAAAATTATTACCTAACAAGCCAATTGAAGTTATTGATTCACTTTTGTACGGAAAAGTGGATGGGCTCGGTGTACTAAAAGCTGCCGTTGCAATTATAAAAAAACAAACTGCAAGCTAATACCAAAAAGCTATTTACAACCTCTACAACATAATAACTCCATCAACATTAACGTTATTAACATAACGTAATTAGTTAAGAATGGAGCATACTCAAAAAATTGAGGGTATTTTTATGAGTCTTTTTATCACTTCGCTTGAAAAGGTACTCCTTCCATTCGCTGTTAGATTGGGAAAGCAACCTCATGTTAATGCAATAAAGAATGGTTTTATTCGAATTATGCCTCTGACCTTAGTTGGGGCAATGTTTGTGTTAATTAATAATGTTTTTCTGAGTTTTGATACAGGGTCATTTTTCTATTCTTTGGGGGTTAGACTAGAGCCTTCAACGATAGAAACACTAAATGGTTTTAAAGCCATTGGTGGAAACGTTTATAACGGGACATTGGGAATTATGTCCTTAATGGCACCTTTTTTTATTGCGATGGCACTGGCGGAAGAACGTAAGGTTGATCCACTTGCTGCTGGTTTGTTAGCTGTTGCTTCTTTTATGACAGTCACACCATATGACGTCAATGGTGCTTATGCCGTTGGTGCTAATTGGCTCGGTGGGGCTAATATCATTTCAGGGATCATTCTAGGGTTAGTCGTTGCTGAAATGTTCACTTTTATTGTTCGCCGTAATTGGGTGATTAGATTACCAGATAGCGTACCACCATCCGTATCTCGTTCATTCTCTGCACTTATTCCTGGTTTTATCATCTTATCAATTATGGGAATTGTGTCGTGGGCGCTAAGCGGTATTAGTAGTAATTTCCATCAAATCATTATGGACACAGTATCCACACCACTTGCTTCTATGGGGAATGTTGTTGGCTGGGCATATGTTGTATTTACCTCTCTATTATGGTTCTTTGGTATCCATGGTTCTCTTGCATTAACCGCATTAGACAGCGGTATAATGACACCGTGGGCATTAGAAAACGTGTCTTTATATGCAGAGTATGGTTCAGTTGATGCTGCGATTGCTGCGGGTAAATCCTTCCATATGTGGGCAAAACCGATGCTTGACTCCTATGTATTCTTAGGTGGAACGGGCGCTACATTAGGATTAATTATCGCTATTTTTATCGCATCACGTCGTGCCGACCATCGTCAGGTTGCGAAATTAGCATTACCGGCAGGTATTTTCCAAATTAATGAGCCGATTATTTTTGGTCTACCGATCATTATGAACCCGGTTATGTTTATTCCATTTATTCTTATTCAGCCTTTATTGGCAGGAATAATGGTCGCGGCTTATTATTTAGGGATTATCCCACCAGTGACGAATATCGCACCATGGACAATGCCGACGGGGCTTGCTGCATTCTTCAATACTAATGGTAGTATCGCTGCCTTACTACTTGCATTATTTAACCTTGGTGTGGCTGTACTCGTTTATCTTCCGTTCGTTGTGATTTCTAATAAAGCACAAAACACAATCGATGAAGAAGAGAGTGAAGAAGATATTGCTAACGCACTTAAGTTTTAAAATAAGGGGGAGCTTGCTCCTCCCATCAAAATAGAGATAAAAGTATGTTTGAACTTAATGATATCCAAGAAGATGCGACTATGGATGAACTTGAAGAAGTTGTCATGGGGCTGATTATTAATGCAGGGCAAGCAAGAAGCTTGGCTTATACCGCATTAAAAAAGGCGAAAGAAGGTGATTTTGTGACGGCAAAAAGTTTAATGGCACAATCGCACTCTTCGCTGAATGAGGCGCATAAAGTGCAAACTCAATTGATTGAAAGTGATATGGGTGAAGGACGAATCAAAGTTAGCTTAGTTCTGGTTCATGCACAAGATCATTTAATGAATGCCATGTTAGCCCGTGAATTAATTACAGAGTTAATTGAGTTACATGAAAAATTAAACCATTAGAGAGGGAGCCATGATGCAGGCACTGATGAATAGAACCGACACTAATGCTGAAATTAAACTCGTTCAAGAAAGTGAACTTTTTAATAATAAAACCTTTCATGTCTTTATTTATAATAAAGTTGAGAGTGCAAGTGGACTGCATCAACATGATTATTATGAATATATGATTGTTCTAACGGGGCGTTGTTATCAAATAATTAATGGGAAAAAAGTTTTATTAGAGCGGGGAGATTTTATTTTTCTCCCAATAGGGTCGCATCATGAAAGCTCTTATGATTTTGGGCCTACACGGATACTCAATGTTGGAATTAGTAAATCATTTTTTGATAAACATTATTTACCACTATTACCAAGTTATTTTGTTGCATCGCAAGGCTATCAATTAAAAAATGAATTTATGGCTTATATAGAGTCCGTGATTGCATCATTAAATTTTCGTGATAGTGAATTTAATGAATTTATTGAGTTGGTTACATTTAATGTCGTAAATCGATTACGCCATTATCGTGAAAAAAGTATGCGAGATGATGCCCCTCAATGGCTAAAAAATACATTGGAAGAAATGCATGATATCGCTATGTTTAGTGAAAGTGCTCTACAAAATATGATTTCGATAACGGGAAAATCACAAGAGTACTTAACTCGGGCAACAAAACGCTATTATGGCAAAACGCCAATGCAGATTATTAATGATATCAGAATTAATTTTGCTAAAAAGCAACTCGAAATAACTAATTATTCAATTACGGATATTGCTTTTGAATCCGGTTATAGCAGTCCAAGTTTATTTGTTAAAAAATTTAAAGAGCTAACTTCATTAACACCAAGTGATTACAGAAAAAATCTATTTAGTGTTGAACAAAAAATGGTAGGTTAAATTATTACCTAAATAATCTTCCCATTTCTATGCGTCTCAAGCATATCCATCTTTTTCTATAAAGATGGTGTGCTTTTCTATGTCTATTATAAAGGTACAATGAGGTTAATATGACTCAGAATCAGAAATTAAAAGTTGTCACCATTGGGGGAGGGAGTAGCTACACTCCTGAATTACTAGAAGGTTTTATTAAACGTTACCATGAGTTACCTATTACTGAATTATGGTTAGTGGATGTTGATGAAGGTAAAGAAAAATTAGATATTATCTATAATTTATGCGAGCGCATGGTTAAACATGCCAATATACCACTCAAGATATTTAAAACGCTTGATAGGCGAGAAGCATTAAAAGACGCTGATTTCGTGACGACTCAATTAAGAGTTGGGCAATTAAAAGCACGTGCGTTGGATGAATCAATCCCCTTAAAACATGGTTATTTGGGGCAAGAAACTAACGGTGCTGGTGGCTTATTCAAAGGGCTGCGAACAATACCTGTGATTTTTGATATTATTAAAGATGTCGAAGAAATTTGCCCGAATGCTTGGGTAATTAATTTCACCAACCCCGCAGGTATGGTAACTGAAGCTGTTTATCGCCACACTAACTTCAAACGTTTTATTGGTGTTTGTAATATACCTATCGGTATGAAAATGTTTATTACCGATGTTTTGAAACTATCCGATAGCGATGAATTATCTATCGACTTATTTGGTTTAAATCATATGGTTTTTATCAAAGACGTTATTGTAAATGGTTCATCACGGTTTAATGAGTTATTAGAAGGGATTGCCTCTGGAACATTAAGCGCAAATTCAGTTAAAAATATTACAGACCTTGCTTTTGATGAAGGATTAATTCGTGGATTAAATCTGATCCCATGCTCTTATTTATTGTACTATTTTAAACCTAAGGAAATGCTAGCGATTGAGCTTGGCGAGTATTATAAAGGGGGGGCTAGGGCTCAAGTCGTGCAAAAAGTTGAGCATCAACTCTTTGAACTATATAAAAATCCAACATTAGATGTAAAACCTAAAGAGCTTGAATTAAGAGGTGGAGCTTATTATTCAGATGCCGCTTGTGAAGTCATCAATGCAATATACAATGACAAACAAACGGAGCACTACGTTAATATTCCACATCATGGGCATATTGATAATATTCCTGAAGACTGGACAGTCGAAATGACATGCTTATTAGGTCGTGATGGCGCAAAACCGCACCCACGAGTAAAGCATTTTGATGATAAAGTACTTGGTTTAATTTATACCTTAAAAACTTTTGAGATTACCACTAGCCAAGCTGCAGTAAATGGTCAGTTTAATGATGTTTTATTGGCGATGAATCTAAACCCATTAATTCATTCTGATAACGATGCGCGTTTAATTTCTAAGGAATTACTTATCGCCCATAAAAAACACCTACCGAACTTCGCTAAAGCAATACAACAGCTTGAGCAAGAAGGTTAATTAGCCAAATAGCTTATAGTGCCAAGGGAGAGCATATGGCTGTGTTACTTATTGTAAATGCCGATGATTTTGGACTCTGCGAGGCCGTTAATTACGGCATCATTGAATCTCATCGTAATGGGGTTGTTCATTCAACAAGCGCGATGATGAATATGCCCGCAATATCCCATGCGGCTAAATTAAGCCAAGAGAATCCGAATCTGGCAGTGGGGATGCATTTTGTTTTAACGGCTGGGAAGCCTTTCTCATCAATGCCTACTCTCAGCCGTGATGGGCTATTGGGTAAATGGCTTTGGGATATTGATATTAATGATTTACCATTGATTGAGATTGAACAAGAGCTAAATCTGCAATATCAAAAATTTATCGAAATTTTTGGTCAAAAACCGAGCCATATCGATAGCCATCATCATGTTCATATGATTGAGGGTATTTTTCCAATTGTAGTTGCTTTCGCCCAAGAAAAGGGGGTCGCGTTACGTGTTGATCGCCAATTAGAGAAAAATTGGCCGCCATTATCATATCAAGTGGCAAGCACTGACTGTTTCAGTAGTGAGTTTTATGGTGATCAAATTTCAGAAGCGTTATTTTTGAAGATTATTAATGAAGCTAAAGCACAAGGTAATAATTCTATTGAAGTTATGAGTCATCCTGCGTTTATTGATAATGCGCTATTAAAAAGTAACTATGCTTATCCACGTTTAAATGAATTGGAAGTATTAACATCTGAAAATTTAAAATCACAGATTTTGGCGGATGATTTTAAGATTGGTTCGTACCGAGACATCTAAAAAAGAAGCCCAAATTCAAATAACCGAAATTTGGGCTTTATTTTCTAGCTTTTAACTTATTTTATTTACCGAGCTTTCCTTTTAGGAAGCTAATAACATTTTCTAAGCCAACCAATTCTTTATCATCACTACGGCGTGATTTATATTCAATTTGGTTGTTGTCTAAGTTACGGTCACCAATAACGATAGTGTATGGAACACCAATCAGCTCCATATCGGCAAACATCACACCTGGGCGCTCTTTACGGTCATCGAAAATCACATCAATACCATTTGCTTTTAAGTCAGCGTAAAGTTTTTCTGCAACTTCTTTAACACGATAAGATTTGTGCATATTCATTGGTAAAATAGCCACTTGGAACGGAGCAATTGCATCCGGCCAAATAATTCCGCGGTCATCATGGCTTTGTTCAATAGCAGCGGCAACAATACGCGTTACACCAATGCCATAACAGCCCATGGTGACGATTTGGTTATGTCCATCTTCATTTTGGACTGAAGCTTTCATTGCTTCTGAGTACTTAGTCCCTAATTGGAAAATATGGCCAACTTCGATACCACGTTTAATTTGCAGTACACCTTTACCATCTGGGCTTGGGTCTCCTTCAACAACGTTGCGTAAATCAAAAGCTTCTGGTAACGCCAAATCACGTTCCCAGTTGATGCCAAAATAGTGTTTACCATCAATATTTGCGCCTGCACCAAAGTCGCTCATTACTGCAACGCTACGGTCGATAACAATCGGAAGTGGCATATTGACTGGGCCTAAAGAGCCCGGGCCAGCATTCACTGCATTTCTGATTTCAGCTTCCGTGGCGAATTCTAATGGGCTAGCCACTAATGGGTGTTTTTCTGCTTTGATTTCATTTAACTCATGGTCGCCACGAATTAATAAAGCGACGAGCGTGTGACCTGAATCTTTTTTCGCATGAACAATCAATGTCTTAACAGTTTTTTCAACAGGTAAATTGAATTGCTCAACGAGTTCTGCGATTGTTTTTGCATTAGGCGTATCAACAAGACGCATCTCTTCTGTTGGAGCGCAACGTGGCGTTGTTGGTGCTAATGCTTCTGCGAATTCAATGTTAGCGGCATAATCAGATTCGGTAGAGAAAATAACGTCATCTTCACCATTTTTTGCTAATACTTGGAATTCGTGGGATGCGCTACCGCCGATAGAGCCAGTGTCAGCTTGAACGGCACGAAAATCAAAGCCAATACGCGTGAAAATTTTGCTGTAGGCTTCGTACATCGCATCATAGGTTTCTTGCAATGATTCTTGGCTAGTGTGGAAAGAGTATGCATCTTTCATAATAAATTCACGCGAGCGCATCACGCCAAAACGTGGGCGAACTTCATCACGGAATTTGGTTTGAATTTGGAATAAATTCAATGGCAATTGCTTGTAAGAGGTGATTTCGTTACGGACTAAATCTGTGATCACTTCTTCATGGGTCGGGCCGAGAACAAACGGGCGCTCACCACGGTCAACAAAACGCAGCAATTCAGGACCATACTGTTCCCAACGTCCACTTTCTTGCCATAAATCTGCAGGCTGAACGACGGGTAAAGATACCTCGATAGCGCCTGCATTTTCCATTTCTTCACGGACGATGGTTTCTACTTTACGCAGAACACGAACACCAGTGGGTAACCAGTCATACAGACCGGAAGCAAGTTTACGGATCATTCCTGCACGCAGCATCAGCTGATGGCTGATAACTTCTGCATCCGCAGGGGTCTCTTTTAGAGTTGAGAGCAGATATTTGCTAGTACGCATTGTATAGGTTCCATTAGAACAACAAGTTATGGCAAACGACTTATTTGCCAAGGTATATAGTGAGCTAGTCTACCAGTGACGGAGACTTGCCAAAAGGGGTTAACGTGATTTTTCGTATGGTTCGATAGCGAATACTTCAGTCACACCATCAATTACCCGCCAGCGAATATTAAAATCTAATAAATGGACTGCATAGTCACGTGTTTCAGTAGATTGTTTCTTATATGCGGGGCGAGGGTCTTGCATTAAAACTTGTGAAATAAATTGTTTAATACCCGGGTACTGATTTTGATAATCATCTAATTCAGTTTCTATTTCTGGGGTAAATATAACCTGCATATCATCTGAAGGTGTGTCCTGTGCGTACCCTGCAGTTGCGGTCGGTATTGCCTCAGCAAAGGGTAAGTAAGGTTTTATATCGATAACAGGGGTGCCATCTACTAAATCAAGGCTACCAAGCTCAAGGATCACTTGACTGTTTTCTATTGTTATTCCATGTAATTCAACAAGAGACATGCCTATTGGGTTTGGTCTAAATGTTGAACGGGTTGCGAAAACACCCATTTTATCATTGCCACCTAGTCTTGGAGGGCGCACTAGCGGTTTCCAGCCATTTTTCATTGTTTGATGAAAAACGAATAGAACCCAAACATGGCTAAATTGACTGAGTCCTCGCACCGCATTTGGGTCGTTGAATGGAGAATGCAGATGTAAGCGTCCCGCACCCCCCTGAACAAGTCCAGGTTGGCGAGGGATTGCAAACTTTTCTTTATAAGGTGATTCAATGTGCCCAATAACATTAAACTGAAAAGATTGCATAAGATATTTATTCAACAATTTGTAATGCACTGCCTTCACAGATAGTTGCCTGATAACAACCTGGAGAGGTCATGGTTTGGCACTGGTGTAAAAGTACGGCATCAGCCGCAATATAGGCAGCTTGTGTTAACATACTGTTTTTTGCGGTATTCAAATTTGCCGGAGGGCTTTGAACGCTTTCTCGACAAGATTCCCCAGAAACAACACCTAAATCTTTGAAAGGCATCCCTAATAATTCTTCTGGGCTATTCATTAATTTAACGTTTGCTGTGTCTGGCTCTGTTACTTTCGGTACAGGTTTAGACAATTTCATACTAGTGAAACCTTTATTTTGCCCTGGACTCGTGTATTGGTTAATTCCACACCCGGCTAACACAAATGTTACCAAAGTGAGCAATAACAGTCTCATAAGTTATACCTTTCTTATATGATTCAAAATAATGCCGCGTTGTTTTTATAGTCTATAAATTACAAAAAATACTAGACGGCGTTAAGCCGTCTAGTATTTTAATCGTTTTTTAAATAATAAAAAAGATTACCAACCTTTAACTGCACCACCATCGAAGACTTCATTAGCTTTGTTTGCTACTTCATCTGATTGATATGCCTGAATAAATTTTTTCACGTTCTCACTATCTTTATTATCTTCACGAGCAACAATAATATTTACGTACGGAGAATCTTTATCTTCAACAAATAAACCATCTTTTGCAGGTGTTAATTTAGGTGTAGCACTACTTGCCCAAGTCGTATTGATAATCGCTAATGCAATTTTTTGGTCATCTAAAGCACGAGGTAATTGAGGTGCTTCTAACTCAACAAATTTCAGGTCTTTCGGGTTTTCAACCACATCTAAAACAGTTGGCATTAAGCCAGTACCATCTTTTAATTTAATTAAACCTTGTTGCTGTAATAACAGCAATGAACGGCCTAAGTTAGTTGGGTCATTTGGTAACGCAATTTGTGAGCCATCAGCGAGTTCATCTACCGACTTAATTTTTTTAGAGTAAGCCGCAATTGGATAAATAAAGGTATTTCCAACAGGAACTAATTTGTAGTTACGATCTTTAATTTGTTGATCAAGATAAGGCTTGTGTTGGAATGCGTTCGCATCGATATCGCCTTTACTTAATGCTTCATTAGGTAAAACAAAGTCATTAAATGAAACGAGCTCAACATTTAAACCGTACTTTTCTTTAGCAACTTTCTGTGCGACTTCAGCAACTTCTAATTCTTTGCCCATGATCACACCAACTTTGATGCTGTTGGCATCTTTCTCTTTTTCACCACAACCAGTGAGAACGAGTGTGCCTAATAGCGCGCCGACAACTGCGATAGATTTTAATTTAATAGACATTGGTTTACCCCTTTAAAACGGACTTTATAAGCACCTTAACGGCGCAGCTATTTTACTAACTATCGATGTGAAACTTTTTTCATTAAATACTCGCCACCAAACTGAATTAGGTTTACTAAAATGACGAGGAGAACAATAACGGTATTCATCACAATAGGATTATAAGTTTGATAACCATATTGTAGTGCTATTTGACCTAAACCACCGGCACCAACTGCACCACCCATTGCAGAATATCCGACTAACATAATTAACGTGATAGTGGCTGCATTAATTAAACTTGGCAATGCTTCAGGGATCAAAATCTTACGAATAATCTGAAGTGGAGTCGCTCCCATCGCACGGGCTGATTCAATTAAACCACTTGGAATTTCTAATAACGCATTTTCAACCATGCGAGCAATAAACGGCGCAGCGCCAATTGTTAAAGGAACGATTGCCGCTTTTAAACCAATAGTCGTTCCAACAAGAAACGAAGTTAATGGAATAATCCACACCAGTAAAATAATAAATGGCACTGAGCGGAAAATGTTTACTACAACTGCAAGAGCACGATATAGCCCTACATTCTCCATTACTTGGTCTTTGCGTGTAATATAGAGCAATACACCTAATGGTAAACCTAAAACAAAACCCAAAAAGCCGGAAACAAAGGTCATTGTGATAGTGTCAATTGTGCCGTTAATCAGCAGGTAAATCATTCTCTCAGACATAACCCAAAACCTCTACTTTCACATGATGCTCTTTTAAAAATGCAATTGTGGATTCAACCCCACCATTGATGCCATGTAGCTCTGCGAGCATCACACCAAATTTCACGCCGCCAGCGTAGTCAATTTGTGAACTTAAAATATTAATATCAATATCAAATTTGCGTACAGCCATTGAAATTAAAGGTGCATCAACAGACTGCCCTGTAAATTCGAGCTTGAGTAATGGTGATAAGTCCTTACCTGGGGCCGTTTTTAATCGTTCTTTATAATCATCTGGAATATCAATAACTAATGTTGATTGAATAAACGCTTGAGCGACAGGTGTTTTCGGGTGAGAGAATACTTCACTCACTTTGTCTTGCTCAATTAATTGACCGCCACTTATTACAGCAACTTGATCACAAATACGTTTTACAACATCCATTTCGTGAGTAATTAATAAGATAGTTAAGCCTAATCGACGGTTAATATCTTTTAATAATTCTAAAATTGAACGGGTTGTCGCGGGGTCTAACGCACTTGTCGCTTCATCACATAGTAATACTTTTGGTGAATTAGCTAATGCGCGAGCTATAGCAACACGTTGCTTTTGTCCGCCAGAAAGGTTTGCTGGGTATGCATCTTTCTTTTCAGTTAACCCAACTAAATCGAGTAATTCATTTACACGCTCTTTAATTTTTTCTTTAGGCGTATTATCAAGTTCCAAGGGGAGAGCAACGTTATCAAAGACGGTACGTGAAGATAACAGGTTAAAATGCTGGAAAATCATGCCAATGCCGCGACGTGCTCTCGTCAACGTTTTTTCAGTCATTGATGTTAAATCTTGTCCATCAACAATAACTTGGCCTGAAGTTGGGCGTTCAAGCATATTCACGCAACGAATAAGCGTACTTTTACCCGCACCTGAAGCACCAATAACGCCATAGATCTGACCAGCAGGCACATGCAAGCTAATGTCAGTAAGCGCTTGAATGTTACGGCTTCCTTGCTGGAAAACTTTATTAATATTTGAGAGCTTTATCATTTATAGTTTCTAACTTTATCTGAATTGTTTTTAGATAGTGTATCTAATAAGGTTGGATGTTAAGGCGTCTAGACGTCTAAGTCAATAAAGATTGTTCTATTTATTCTATTCTCCTTTTATTTCTTTTCATGAGATACTAAAAAGATACTAAATTTTAGGAGTAAACAGGTGAGTAACGGGATCCCAGCAGTCTTTTTAGATAGAGATGGAACAATTAATATCGATCATGGTTATGTACATAAAATTGATGATTTCGAATTTATCGAAGGGTCAATTGAAGCGATGCTCGAATTAAAAAAGATGGGTTATGCATTAGTTATTGTAACTAACCAGTCAGGTATTGGTCGGGGAATTTATACAGAAGACCAGTTTATGCAACTCACAGAATGGATGGATTGGTCATTAGCAGATCGCGGTATCGACTTAGACGGTATTTATTTTTGCCCTCATCATACTGAGGCTACAGTAGAAGAATATCGCCAAAACTGTAATTGCCGTAAACCAAAGCCAGGAATGCTACTAGACGCGCAGGCTTTTTTAAAAATAGATATGGCATCATCTATTATGGTGGGTGATAAACTTGCTGATATGTTGGCAGGCAAAGCCGCTAAAGTCGGTACAACTATATTAGTGAAAAGTGGTGAGCCAGTCACCGATGAAGCAATCAATAATGCAGATATTGTTATTAACAGTATCGCAGAGTTGCCAGAAACGCTAAAAAGAATCAAAAAGTAGCCTTTTTGGGTGGTAAATAGGCAGTTAGAAAAAAAATGTAAAAAAACAC
>NZ_JAMPPJ010000027.1:0-179273 GCF_028481025.1 Providencia sp. PROV150
ACATTACAAGAGTATTTGGGCAGTGAAATATATCTTAAATAATCAAAAACCGAGTTATTGAGATATTTATTTACATCCGTTTATGAGTTTGAAATGACTTTATCGCGTTAGATTAATTAACTCGCATAGAAAACTAGTCTAATCGTTTGTTTTATAATGTTATTTTTGATGGGGTTAAATGAAGGCGATATTCTGATGTTTTTCACTTATTTTTATCCGGTAAAGTAGATAAAACAAAATTTATTACAAAACAATTGGTTAGAATATATCATGTCTAATGGAACTATTACGGGACTTATTTATCCCATGCATTTCTAGGGCGAATATGGGATGAAAATGTGGGTTTTCTACTATTAAAGAAAAAAGGATTACAACCTCAACGTAACAATAGCTTGTCACTTTATGCAAATCAGTCGACAGGGCTATTACAAAATACTGGATAGGATTGAGGAGCGAAAGAAAGCTGATCCATCATTAAGGTCGGGGGATACAATCTTGTTCTTCGGAGTATCAGGAAATACATAAAGAACATAATATTCAATATTCTATGATAGATAGCTACGATTGTTGCCAAAATGCTTTAGCGGAACGAATTAATGGAATATTGAAAATGGAGTACTTTCTGATAAAACCGAGTAATCTAGAGCTAGTGAGAAAATTAGTTGAAGATGCCAAAAACGAAGGTAAAAAATTCATACTAACTAGGAGGCGCCGACCAAAAGACTCTGCTTTTAGTGCTGCCTTAAATTCAGATGTACTTGGCGCACCATGTTTAAGAATTTAAAACATTTCTACGATTCTTGAGAATATTGTTTTTATTCCATTTTTTTATTCTATTATGGTTAACTAATAAAAATGATATGGATAATAACGAAATATTTAAAGAATGTAGGAATGAATAATCTTAATAACTTCAATAGGTAGGGCATTTAGTTAAGGGCTTAATAAAGCCTCAAGAAAGTTTATAGTCTTAAAGTTTATTATTTTTTTAGGTACGGGTATAACCAAGTTTTGGTGATATAAAATTCCATTAAAAAGAAAATGTTAACATCTTGTTAATTAATGACATGTGGCGTTTAAGACTTGTTGGATAAAAAAACTGTTTTTTTTAAATATATGAGATAAGTAACTATATTTAGTGATGGTGTTTACCCGAAAAATGACGAGTTCGTTAGACATTGTTTCATAAACCTTACTTATATTAAGGGTAACCAGATATTAATAGTTAATAATCAGCATTTTCAATAAATAAAATTAATGTTTGGTTTTATTTATTACTCGTATGTGAGTTTGTTATTTTTATTTTATTTAATTAGTATTGCTCGCAGTTAGTTATTCTTACGTTATTCAGTATCTACTTTGTATTTTTCAGAAAGGAAATAAAAATGGCAGCTAGATATCCTATTGCCAAAATAGTAGGGAGCAGAATAAAGAAGCTTAGAAGGGAGTATGGATTAACAGGAACTGAAGTGGCAATGGCTTTGAATGTTAGTCAACAGCAGTTTTCTCGCTATGAACGAGGTATTAACAGAATAGATATTGATTCTTTAGTTATGATTGCAGACTTCCTTAAAGTCAGTGTTCATTATTTCCTTGAAGATATAGATTTAGAACAATCAAATAGCTGGACCTCTGAATATAACTCATTATTAAGTCATGGTTTTTATTCAAACAATAAAAAAAATGAAGGTTAGTATTTGTTTTAAGGATCTCCTTATATTTACGGTTCATATTAGTGGTTATATTACTTCACATGTTATCGAACATCTCAAGTCATTAAAATAATGATAAGAATAAAGTTAACTAAATTCTAGTTATATCAATAAAACTATTGATATGGCTGTGTACCAACTAAGGTATTGCCTTAGTATATATTAATAATATCATGAAATAAGGGTTTAAAATGAAAAAGACGCTATTAGCATCTTCAATTATCGCATTAACATTCACTGCTGCATCAACTTCATTTGCTGCGGATGTAGGAAGCGGTACTATTGAATTCAATGGTACTGTGAATACTGGTGCTTGTACCATTGCTCCTTCTTCTGTTAACAAAGAAGTTCAATTAGGTTCTGTTCCAGCGGCATCATTACAAACAGCTGGTTCACAAGGTCCAAATGTTGATTTCACATTAGAATTAACGGATTGTATTTTGGACCCTACCGCAAGTGGTACTGATTATTCTAAAGTAACAGTTAAATTTACGGGCCAAATGGATGCAGCTGGCACCTTATGGGCAAGTACTGGTACTGCTACCAATGTTGGTGTGTTATTCCAAAATGCAAGTGGAACAAATTTAAAAACAAATGATACTGTTGAGCAAAGCTTAAACGCAGGGACAAATGTTATTAATTTATCTGCTCGTATGCAGGCATTAGGTGCAGCTACAGCCGGTTCTGTTAAATCTACAGTCGCTTACGTTTTAGATTACCAATAAGTATTAATATAAAAACATTAAAAAAATAATAAATCTTATATTTGCTGATTATGCTGTGTATAGCAATTGCTTCACAGCATTTTCAGTTATATGAGTTCATTCAATAAATTCATTATAGAATATTGCGGCTAATGAAAAAGAACAATTTTAATAAAAACATAGTGACTAGTTTAGTATCTAGTTTATTATTTTACACTTACTATGTTAATGCGGATTCTGTTCAATTTAATGAAGACGCATTATCTATTTTGGGTAATACTAATATAGATTTAAGTGCATTTGAGAAAAATAAAATTAGTGAAGGTTCTTATTTTTCTAATGTATCGGTAAATGGTCGAAGAATCAATTATTTTGATCAAATAAATTTTTTAAATAAAGACGAAAATATACAACCTTGTATTTCTAGAAACTTAGTAGAAGTTATTGGGTTAAAAGAAGAATTTATTAAAGAAGTACCAACATGGGAAAATGGTCAGTGTTATGATCTTGCATCACAGGATAAAAATATTCAGGCAAGATTCGATGATGAAAAGCAAGAGTTAATGCTTTCAATACCTCAAGCTTATTTTCAGTATTCTGATGACAATTGGGTTCCGCCCATGCAGCGGGAAGTTGGAGTTAATGCACTCGTATTGGATTACAACTTTGTTGAAAACTATATTAAGTATAAGAATACTCGAGATATTAATAATTTTAGCTCATTCGGTTCTATTGGTGCGAATGTAGGGCGTTGGCGTGTTCGCAGTAATTATCAATATCAAAAAGATTTTAATGATAATAAAAATGATAATTTTAAATGGGTGCAAACTTATTTATTTACAGATTTACCTAGTTTATCCGCAAAATTTTTTGCGGGTAAGTATTATACAGTAAGTAATGTATTTGATTCTGTACGCTTTAGCGGCGTTAGTGTCTTTACGGATGAGAACATGCTACCGGCTTCTCTAAGGGGGTATGCACCGAGTGTCACAGGAACCGCGACAAGTAATGCGACAGTCACTATCTCACAAAATGGACGTATCTTGAATCAAATGAAAGTGGCACCAGGGCCTTTTTCAATTGATAATTTGAGTTCCTCTTTATCAGGGACTCTTGATGTTAAAATTACAGAAGAAGATGGCTCTATACGTGAGTACCAAGTTTCCTCGACCAATATTCCTTTTTTAACACGCCCAGGCATGGTGCAATATAAACTGAATGCAGGCCGGTTAGACCCAATGGGATATAAAAACATCAATGATGACTTTATATCAACTGAAGCTTCTTGGGGGATCCTCAACAATTTATCTATTTTTGGTGGTATTTTTGCAACCTCTAATGATGAATATCATGCCTATAATGCAGGTGTTGGGGTAAATATGGAACGCTTTGGTGCAATATCTTTTGATATTACACAGTCGAAGAATCAACTACAGGATATCGCTTTACGTACTGGTGAAAGTTACCGTATTAATTATGCAAAACGTTTTTCGAATTCAAGTCGATTGGATTTAACAGGGTACCAGTTTTCTAATGAAGGCTTTATGTCAGTGAATGATTATATTAGCTTAAAAGAAACTCCGTTAACGCCACATTATCGGCAGAAAAATGTATTTACGACTTCTTTTACACAACAACTCCCTGATTTACAGGCAGATATAAGTTTAAGTTACTCACGGGAAAGTTATTGGAAAGAATCAAAAAATAACAATACTCTCAATTTATCGTTTAATAAAACCATAAATACAAGTTTTATAAATAATGCGATTTTATCATTATCAATTGGTGAAAGTAGCTACGTAAAAGGTAAACGCTCTAAGCAAGCATATCTTTCGTTAAGTATACCATTTGGTGGTGAAAGAAACTCACGGATTCAATACTTTAGTTCTTATAATGATATTGATAAAAAATATAATAGTAATATTAATTACAATTCTAAAATTAATGACAATAATGTTAGCTTAGGTTTATCAAGTAAAGACCTTTTTGAAAATGCGGCAATGAATGCATCCGTTTATCGTGATACGCAATATGGTACTGCACAACTAACGGGATCGTATGGTGAAGATTACCATACATTAAGTGGGTCACTAGATGGCTCCTTGACGATTACCAACCAAGGCCCAGTCTTACACCGACGAGTTTATGATAACCAAGCTCGTATGGTTATTGATACAGATAAAGCGAAAGGGGTATCAATTAATAAAAATGAATCAGTTACGAATGGGTTTGGTTTAGCCGCAATTAGTAATGTTCCAACCTATTATAGGTCGACCCAGTATGTAGACCTTAATAATGTACCAGACAATGTCAGCATTGATGACAGCGTGATTGAATCAAATTTAACTGATGGTGCGGTTGGTTATTCAAAACTCAATACATTAGTGGGGGAAAAAGCGTTAGTTACAATTAAATTCCCTGACGGAAATACGCCTCCATTTGGTGCTTTAGTTTATGGCTCTGATAATAATAGTGTATTGGGAATGATTGCAGAGGAAGGGCAAGTTTATTTAACGGGCTTCCAACCAGATCAAAAATTAACGGTTAAATGGAGTGGTGACCAGTCATGTCGAATTATGTTAGGAAAACAAAGCCATTTAGCCAGTAAGAATATAACCTGTAATAAAGAATAGAAAATCATGAAAAAATTTAAATTAATAATAAGTGCTTTAATCTTGATTAGCACATACACACATGCATCAATTTCTGTTGACCGTACTCGCGTTATTTATGATGAAGCAAGTAAAGGTGTTAGCGTTGTGATTGAGAATATTGATAAAAAAGACCCTTATTTAGTTCAGTCATGGGTCGAGAATGAAAATGGTGAAAAAATTTCAGAGCCACTAATTGCTTTGCCTTTACTGCAACGTGTTGAAGCGAATCAAAAGAAACAGGTTAGAATTAGTTTATCAAAAAATGACGTGAAAATACCGAACAACCAAGAGTCTTTATTTTACTTTAATGTCTTGGGTATTCCACCGAAAACTAAACTAGAAAATGCTGTTGAAATTGTTATTCAATCACGCTTTAAATTATTTTATCGTCCAAGTGAATTGAAAAAATACCCTAACAATGACTGGCAGAAAGAATTGAAAGTGGAAAAAATGGGAAACTCGTTAAAATTAACTAACCAGACACCCTATCACATTGTTGTGATTAATGTTAATGATAATGAATCTAAAGTTCCTGATTTTAAAGAAATTGTCATAAAGCCAAATAGCAATTCAACATATTTTCTATCAGATAAACAAGTGAAATCGCCGAAAATGGTTATTACTTATATTGATGATTATGGAACACCAAACTTATTGAAATATACATGTAATACAACTTGCTCCTTATCAAATGAAAAGGATAAGAGATAAATTATGTTAATTTTTAATAAAATAAATTCATTCGCTATATTATTTTTATTTTTGCTAAGTTTTCAATCAGTAGCTGCGGTTAATAATTGTATACCGAGTTCAGGAGCTACAACTATAGAACAAGAATTAACCTTTGATATTACAAATAGTAGTACTTCAATTCCAAATGGTACCTTATTGACATCAGCATTGAGCTCATATATATCAGTGAGATGTGAGTTTACTGGCTCATCAAGTACAACTAATGCCGTTTACTTTAAAAATACAATGCCAACTGCAATTAAAACATTATTGATTAATAGTGGTGTCAGTGTGACGCAACAAAATGCAATTTCATCTCCTAGTCCAGTAACGATAACCAACCCAACTGTTCCAAATATTTATTTGGGGTATTGGAGTCAACCAGAAACAGGAATTACACGCAATATTGCTTTCATGTATAACTTTTATGTTTATAAGGGGGCAAACGCTCTTAAACCTTTTGATACAGGGCTATTTTTATTAGGAACCCATGTGGATTATTTAGGTAAGGATTTAGGCGGGCCAACTTATGTGCGCATTAAAGGTAACTTAACCTTGCTCTGCCCTGCACCTGCGGTGAATATCACGGCTTCTAATGGGGGAAGTGTAAACTTTGACTCAATTTCACCTAAACAAATGAATGCGGGAGAAGTGGTTAGCCGAACTTTTAATTTAGGTATGTCAGTGCCACAAGACTGCGAAACAGGGCTAAATATATCAGTACGTTTTGAACCCAATAATAATACGGTGCTAGGTGGAAAATATCTTGATATGGGCAATGGGTTACAAACACTATTAACCCGTAATTCAACTGATATTAACTATAATGAAAGCTACAGTATTGGTGAAATCATGCCACAATCACCGATTAATGTCCCTTTTACTGCGACATTAAGCAAGATAGCGGGCAGTACTATCGCTTCTGGTCCGTTTTCTAAAACAGTTCGAGTTGTTGTTTCATATTAAGAGTGTTAATTGACATTTTTTCTATGGTGTTATATTGAATATACATATTCTGATGCTGAGTATTATTAAATGAAAAAACTCAAATTAGTATTAGTTGATGATCATCCCATTGTGCTTTCAGGTTTGAAAGATACACTTTCTCAATCAATGAATTTAGACATTTTAGGTGCTTACACTCAGGATGCTGAACTATTTGCTTTTTTGAAAAAAAATGAGGTTGATGTGATCGTAACTGATTATATGATGCCTAATAATACCCAATCTAGCGATGGACAGAATTATATTCAATTTTTACGTCGTCAATATCCAAATATTGCAGTGATTGTATTAACGATGGTTTCTAACCCAATGATTGTACAAATGTTATATGATTCTGGGGTGAGTGCGGTGGTGTCAAAAGAGGCACCATTAGGTGACCTAATGAAAGCTATCACATTAGCGGGGCAAGGTCGCCAATATCGTGTTCCTGTTGCAGATATGACAACGACATTAAAAAGCCGTAATGCAGTAACATTAAATGATAGGGTAAAGACATTATCACCTCGTGAACTTGAGGTACTGCGCCTTTTTGTTCAAGGTAAGCCTATTGTTGATATTGCTAAGCAATTAAACCGCAGTGATAAAACTATCAGCCTACAGAAAAATGCTGCAATGCGTAAATTGGGTGTTGATAATAATCAAGCGTTAATTAGTTATTGCCTCACACATCATTTGTTTGACTAATTTTTTTTATCCAATTAGCTAATTGGTTGCAGATATTCTGACTAATCTGGGTATCAATGTATGTTGATGTCCGTGAATCTAATGCTGTTTCAAACTCACGAAGCTGATTAGCTAACTCACGTTGTTCAACACTAATTAATGCACCACGGATACGATGGGATAACTGTTTTAATTCTTCTGTGTTGTTATTTTCAACCGCTTGGCAAAATTGAGTAATATCACTCACAAAATGACGAATAATTTTTTCTCTATCTTCCCCATTTAGCGGGTTAATCACTTTTATTGGCCCTATTTCTGAAGCTGAGGAGGAGTAAATCGGGAATAAACGGTTGAACAATTGAACTAAGGTTTCTAGCTCTATAGGTTTTACAAGCCATGAATCCATTCCAGATTCTAGGCATCGCTCTTCTTCTTCTTTTAATCCATTAGCAGTAACACCAACAATCGGGCATGTTTCGCCTTCACTGCGCAGCTGCTGTGCAAGCTCATAACCATTACGATAAGGCATATTAACGTCTGTAAGGATGATATCAACAATTTCGTTATCCCAGATCACCAACGCTTCTTCACCATCATTGGCAATAAATACCTTACAACCAAGTAGTTCAAGTTGCTCTTGTAGAACAACTTGGTTAATGGGGTTATCTTCAGCAATTAAAACGCGAAGCGGGTATTTATGCATATGAGTTTGTATACGAGATGTTGGACAAATAAGGGGTATCGGTTCTTTATTATTTTGTAGTAAGAATAACTGCTGATTTAACTCGGATAGTCTGAAATTCATTTCAGTGCTTACCCATTGTTGCCCATCCCAATTAGTTGGCAGAGGAAACGATGGAATTAAGATGCCGACGGCAATAACGGATGAGGTATCTATGGGGAGGCTATTTTCTGTGAAATATACATTGGCCCCCCAACGTTTTAGCCATTGCGTTATATTTTCAGTCAATAATGGGTTTGGGGTTTGCAACCAAATATTGGTGTTTTTGAGTGATAGCCAGTGTGTTTGCTGTATATCGAGTGCTAAAGGTAGTGTCACGAGAAACGAGCTACCAACTCCAGTTTCGCTTTGTAAGCTTATTTGCCCATCCATCAATTTGATAAGCTTAGAGCAAATAAATAGGCCTAAGCCAGTACCACCATAAGCATGAATTTCTGAATGAGCTTGATAAAATGGCTCAAATAATTTTATTTGTTGTTCAGGGCTAATTCCAACACCTGTATCACTGACACGTAGTAATATATTATTTTTATTACTTCTTTTAAGTTCAATAGTAACAGTACCTCTGTGGGTAAATTTAATCGCATTACTGAGTAAATTACCTAAAATTTGTTGCAGTCGGGCAGAGTCACCAATTCTATTTGCTTGTACATTTGGGTCAATAATAGCAAATAGGAGCAACCCTTTTTGCTGAGCAATTCCTTGATATAGTTGGACAGTTTGTTGTACTAGTTCTAATAAATCAAATGGTTGATTATGAATTTGAATTTGATTAGCTTCTATTTTGCTAATATCTAAAATATCACCAATTAACTGCATAAGTAATTGGGATGTTGTTGATATTCGATCAATAAAGTGAGCTTGTTGAGATGAAAGAGAGGTATTTGCCAGTAATTCTAATGTACCTATTAGACCATAAAGTGGGGTTCGTATTTCATGGCTCATTGTTGCTAAAAATGTGGATTTAGCTCGGTTGGCTTCTTCTGCAAGTCGCTTAGCATCATCAAGTTGTTTTTCAGTTTCTGCTTGGATCGTAATATCAGTAAATGCGCATAAAATAACAGGGCGCTGCTGGTAATAAGTTGCTGTGCTTACGACATAAAGAACATGTTCCCCAGACTTTAAATTAGTTTTAACCTGTCCTGTGTCAGAAAGAACCTTGATAAGTAATTCATTATATTCATTTGAGTCGTGGGGAGTAGATATATTGGTTATTTTTAGCCAATAACGAGCTAACTCATTCGCAAAGCGTAACTGCTGGGTTTCTTTATCTATTACACATAAGCCGATAGGGGTTGTCGCAATAAGTGTTTGGTTAAAAGATTCATTTTCTAAGATAGCTTGCTGGGAGTCTATTGCGGGTTGTAATATTTTTCGTTGGTACCAGCGGTGATATCCCCATCCACAAAATAAGCTAAAGAAAAGTGCAATAACTAAACTGATAGGAAGCCACAGGTTGTCTTCAAAAAAAGCAGCATAACTAATTCTATAATATCCAGTCCATTCATCAGTTTTAGATGAAAGTTTAAGAACTAGGCCATCTCTGGTATAAAAAATACCTTCTAATGCTTCTTCCTCAGGTGCTTGGGTTGTTCCAAGTAGCTGACCATATTTTGCATGAATCAGCCAAAATTGATGTGTGAGTGTGGGGTTTAACATTCGCTCCAGCACGCTAAGCCTTGCTTGGCTTAACATACTGACTGCATAAATATTTTTAGGAGAAATGTGAGCATTCTGCCATAAATGTTCATCAAAACCAGCAGGGATGATCCCAATGAGAATATGATCAAATGGCTCAGGACGTAACCAGATAATGTCTTTTGAATCGCTTTCTTGTGATCCTAAAAATTGAGCATGAATAGTAGGTAAATTTTTTCTAATACTATCAATGACGGAGTAATACAAATTTGGAGAAATAGATTCATTTCCTAAAACTGTTCCAACGGAAGGAACGCTGATGCTAATTTGGTCGTGTTCGTTGACAAAAAATACTGCAGCAGCTGGAAAATATGAGCCTCCCCAAAAAGTAGAATAGTAATCAGCTAAATAGGCCCCTAAAGAAAATAATATACTGGGAACGTTGGAACACTCTAAACTCTTGTCACAAGCTAGGGTAAATGGCATTGCAACTAAAGATTCTTTACCTTCGAGTAGATATAATGGCGACCTTGTTGGTAAGAACTGTTCTTGTATTGCATAGGTTCGGCTTTCAACTAACTCTATTAAATCTTGATTTTGCTTATTTAAAGATCGTAAAAACTTTTCTTGTTCATTGATATAGCCTATTAGTGACCTAAAATCGACTTCTAGGCGTTTAGTTTCTTGTTGAACAATTCGCTCTGCACTCCAAATCAATGTTGTTATTAGAATAAATAACAAAGGAAAAGCAATGGTAAGTATGCTATTCGTGCGTCCTGATGTGCGAGTTATCCTTGAAAATGCAGTCGGAGAAGGGGTAGACATAGCGCTGTTCTCATCGATTATAGGCAAACTCCATGATTTTCATAATAATATAAAATAAAGAAATTAAACAATATTTCTTTACGCTAAAGGTTATACAATTGCTGAATTATAATAGTCTTTCAAATCATCTAATTCCCAGCCAAAACCATTTAAATTAGTGATATAGTGTGAAAGTTTAGGATGATGACTCACGACATAGAATAGCCTATGGTAAAAATCTGGGAAATTAATACCGAGTATAAGAATAAATTTAAACAATACATCTACGGTTAATGCATTCTCTCCTCGTTCATAGCGCGATAATTGCTGTTGGCTAATGCCTAACTCTTTCGCAATGTTCTCACCACTAATTCCTAATTCTTGCCGGTATTCTTGTAAGCATTTACCAACTAGTTGGCTGATATAATAAGTTGTATCTTTTTTCTTTTTCATGAGGAAACTTGACCCTAGTATCATTGATTCATAAAACTATTTTTATAGCTAAGAGTAAATTATGACGAAAAGAAAATTTTAGAATATAAGGTATTCCTTAATTGAAAGTTTTAAATAAGATTAAGTCATTTATTTTAGGTTCATATGCAGAGTCTTATTCTAAACATTATAGTTATTTGCACTTTGTTTTATGGGGTTATTTTTATTACTTAACAATATGTTAAGCAGAAATTGTGAGTTGTTCGGTAAGGTTGAGTAGGTTTTATTACATTAAGGCTTAGTTACCTTTTTATTACAAATTATTATTAGCACTTATTGATTAATATTGTATTTGATTATTTTTTTAGCTCAATAGCTAGGAATAAAAAATGATATTGTGGTTTTTTAATGATTTATTTTCATAACTATTAATATAAAAACTTATTTTTAGGTTCTTAGATAAGACAATAGGCTAATAAAAACACGTAATATGAGTTAAGCTTGGCTGTCTAATGGATGAAATGAGAAAAGGGTGAGAATAATAATCTAATTATAAACTTTAGTGTTTGGTTTTTTTTAGGTAATTCCTGGTTATTTGGTATAAGTCAAGTTAATTGACTTTATATTATAGCTGATTGTATATCAATATTCTGTATAGTGGCGGACTAACCATGTCTAGTAGACCGAAAGGGTATAGAAATAAGTGTTTAGGTTAGATAAAAAAAAGATTATAGATTTCAGATTCTTTAGCCGAGTACTCAACTTGAGCTTAGAAATATAAAAGCAAAAAACCGCCTTTTGGGGCGGGTTCTTTAAATATGTGGTGCCCAGACTCGGGAACATTCAGCTATTTAATGAATTGATTTTCAAAGTAAATCTATTTTATCTTTTTGTCAAGACCCATAATATGCCTCTTTTTTCTACATTGATTGCCATGTTCTGAGCTGACACCCCACCACGGTAAATAATTCAGCTCGGGTGGGGTGGTCTATGAAATCTACCCTCTCAGGCAAACTTGAACTGGCTGCACTTCTGTCGGGCCGGTTCAGGAAGTCATTCGCAGCTTGTTAGGCTATAGCAACCCCGTGAGTTCAGGCTTCCGGACCTTCGCTCCATGACCGGCGGTATTGTTGTTAGATGAGCCTTTGTCGAGCTTAGATCCAGGTAGCCGTTAACGTTTAGGGCTGGAAGTGAGAGATATCTTGCGGGAAGCTGGGCAAACAGCACTGTTAGTGACTCACAGCGAAGATGAAGCACAATTGATGGCTGAAAAATTAACTATCTGAAAAAGGGCAGATTAATTCAGAATGATGATCAATTGAAAGCTGTAAAGCATATGGGGAAGACATCTGATTCGGTATAGCCCAGATACAGGTCCCCTTGATCCGCAGTGGTGAAAATAGATTTGGAATTTAATATGAAAAAACGAGTTATAGGTTTGTTTTTATTGATAGGACTACCTTTGGTTGCAATAGCTGATAATATTCACGTGACGGTGAATTCCTCTATGTACTCTTACCCTGATAATCGGGCGTGTATTAACCCCATTTAACGAGATGTATGCCAGTGTTGATGTAAAAAATACAAGCACAATTCAATGCCAGTCAATCTTGTCAAAATAAAGAGGGCAGTAAGAGTATTTTTGTACACCAAAAGATTACAGCAACTGTGACACTGAGTAATGGAGATAGTTGTCACCAGAGGCTCTCTACCATTGCATTATTTCATGGATTTGATCAAACAGGTCAGTATTTGCTGGTAAATGAAAGTATTGATGATGTTAGTACATATAATTTTGGTAACAAGATCATGTCGTTTGATATTTCGGATGGACAATGCGGTTTTTCAAAAAAACTTTCAGGGTGACTATTATACCCGCTCTTCAGGAAAGGGAGATGCAGATGATTTTCCACACAGCGTTAGCTCAATGAAAATACTTCGAAAGAGGTAAACTGACAATAAAAATATAACTTGTTAATTTACTTGCGTGAATTATGTCCGCTTTAATCGTTATGATTACATCTCGTTATTTTGTATTTCATGATCTTGTGGGTTTTATCCAGTATCTGTGTAAATGGTTTCTGATAAATTATTTAGAAAGACATATGGTTTATGGTTATCACAGATGAAGCATACCAAAGATGATATGCATATTTATTGGTTTTTTGATTTGTTTTGTTAGGCTATGGTGTGAATGGGGCGAATAGATGGAGATATAGCTTTAGATGATTTTAATGGCGCATGTGTGAAATTGTCAGAGTTTTTTCCGATTAAAGATGGGATGTGATATAAATAACTCTGAATAATACCAAGTATATAATCCTACACTTATAGCATATGATAACCTGACTTATCACTCATTATTTTCGACTATTAAAATAAATAATAAAAAAATAATATATATATTTTCCATTATGGAGATTTTATGTCATTGAACACAAATGATGGTTCTAAAGTATATACACCTCTCTCTTTGGCTCTATATGATTGGTGGGTACTAAATATATCTAATAACTATGCATGGCGTTGTAATACTGATGAATTTTTAATTCCTCACTTTAAATCTCATCTTGGTAACAACCATATGGATATTGGTGTTGGGACTGGTTTTTATTTAAAAAAAGCTGCAGATGAAATTAATAAAATATCACTTTCCGATCTTAATATTCACAGTTTAGAATATGCTAAAAAATATATTTCTGATGAGAAATTAAACTCTTGTTTCTGTCATGATATTTTTAATAGATTTACTGGTGAGTTGAGAGGGGCATTTGATTCAGTATCCATATTTTATTTATTACATTGCTTGCCAGGGAAAATGAGTGATAAGAAACAAGCGATAATAAATATCAGTGAAACACTTAAGGATGATGGCACTTTATATGGTGCGACTATTCTTGGAAAGGGGGTTAAGCATAATCGTTTTGGAAGTAAGCTAATGTCAGTCTATAATAAAAAAGGAATTTTTAGCAATGTTTATGACTCTGCGGATTCACTTGAAACGACACTTGCTTCTTTGTTTGAAGATGTTTCTGTTAATATTCAGGGGGCGGTTGCATTATTCACTGCTAAAAATAAAAAAATCAAGTGTAGTAAAATATAATTATCTGTAATAAAAAATGATTTGCTTATATAGGTGACAATATATTCTTTTTTTGATTTTACACATGATGTTATTCAGCTTAATCGGATAACTGATTGGGGGAATATTTTAAGAAATAAAGAGTGGCTTTCACTTCGAAGGCCACTGTCATCATCAAATGGGGGAGATGTAAAAAAACAAGCTTGTGTTGTTAATACTCAACAAGAGTAAAGTTAATTATAGAAAACCGGCCGCTTTAAATTTTGCTAATGCATCCGTTTTTTGTGCTGCAGTTAATGGGCGTAGTGGACGGCGGGGGTCACCAACATCAATACCATGTAATTGCATTGCAACTTTACCTGCAGCAACACCACCGTATTCTACCAGCACACGAATAATTGCAATTACTTTATCCATACATGCAGCGATACCATCGTAATCACCAGTGTTAAATTTCTCAATTATTTCAAGATATAAAGGAGCCGCATAGTTATAGGTGCTTCCTACAGCGCTTAACGCCCCACAAGCTAACCCTGCCGGTATAAATTCATCTACACCAAATGGAATGTCGTATTTACCGCCATCAACACGTAAACAACGTTGAAATTCATACATATCAGGAGAATTAAATTTCATTCCGGATAAATTCGGAATTGTTTTTCCTGCCGCTTGTAAAAATTTTTCCATGTCAATGTTTAGACCTGACATAGTAGAGTGGTAGTAATAAAAGCCTTTAGAAGGCGAATTCATCGCTGCTAAACGACAATATTCAACTAAGTCATCTACATTGCTTGGTTTAAAGAAACAAGGACCAATTACTGATGTAGCTTGAATATCTAACGTTTCAGCATGACGGGATAGCTCTATAGTGTCTGCAATACTGAGTGCACCTGTATGAACAATGATATCTAGTTGTCCTTGACTGGCAGCAGCCCAGCATTCAGCGACTTTTTTGCGTTCTTCGACAGAACAATGGATACCTTCTCCTGTTGTTCCTAATACGTAAGCACCAGTGACACCACTTGCAATAAGATGTTCTGCAATTTTATCAATGACAGGATAATTAATACTGCCATCGGCAGCAAAAGGTGTATGAGGTGCAGCGATTAATCCAGAGAGTTTTTTCATTATCATTCCTTTTTTGGAGGTTGATTTCTTTATTTATTATGATATGGAGTTTTACTCTATATTAAGGCTCAATCGTTCAGAACGCAATAATGAAATTAGCGTTAAAGAAAGAGAAAAATGAAAGTGTGATCTTTAGCTGGTTTTTGTTCAAGACCACATAACACTGATTATAAACTCATGCTGAATTGGTATTTTTTAATGCATTTAGTGTACGCAGTTTTTGCTCTTTGACCATTTCAGGTTGAGCTTGGACAAGTAGGGTATATAGTAAGTCTAAAACGAACAGTTGTGCTGTTTTTGTACCAATAGAATCACCTTGTAATTTCCCCTGTCGATTACCATTAATCAGATAATAATTGGCATATTCCATAATGTGTGAACCTAAATTATGCGTTAGCGCAATTGTGGTAGCCCCTGCTTCTTTTGCAAGTTTCAGTGCATGAACTGTTTCCGGTGAGTTTCCGGAATGGCTGATACCAATCGCGATATCACCCGGTTTCAATAAGGAAGCCTGCATATACATAAAATGGTTATTGGTAACAGCATCCACTCGATATCCAATACGCATCAGTTTATTTTTTAGATCCTCTGCTGTGATCCCTGAGGAACCCACACCGCAGATAAAAACATAATTCGATGATAGCAACGCATTTACAGCATCTTGAACTTGCGTCATATCAAGTAAATTTAATGTTTCTGATAACACATTATTGATGGTTGCTTGTAATTTTAAACCTATAGTATGGATATCATCCTGATGGCTAACTTCAGCATCAAGGATTGGTGATTCTTCACTATCCGATGTCGCCATTTCAATGGCTAAATCCATTTTAAAGTCTTGAAAGCCCTTATAGCCTAAAGTGCGGCAAAAACGCACTACAGTTGCCTCACCCGCCTTAGTCGCTTGGGAAAGTTGTGCGATGGAAAGCTGAGTGACTTCAACAGGATGAAACAGGATATATTCAGCAATACGCTGTGATACTCGCGTCAGGCTATTTTTCATTGCCCCTAGTGTGTCGAGTATTTTACCTGGCTTCAGTCTGGTAACTGACTGTTTTGTCATGAAAATTATCCTTGTTTGCCGAAGTTCAAAGGGAATGGAATTCTGCTAACAAGAGTATCAATTCTGGCGGGTTAAAAAAAGCCTTGCTCTTATAATTATGTGATAATAACAAAACGCTTTATTCCATTTGCATCAATATACAATTTATTGATGCATTAGAAATAAAGCGTTTAATTGGAACTGATGAAAATTAACTTGTCAGCAAATTAAGGTTTACCTTAATTACTGCTTTTTTTAATATACTGTTTCCTTCCTCTGCTGCTATACCTGGTTTATGGGGTTCATAAGGCATAAAAATAGCAAACATAGAGGGTGTTAATGACAATGTTTGACAATTTTCAATGACATCTGTGAGTTGGTAGTCATCCGCTTCACTGTAAACAGTGGCATTTTTAGCCGAATTTCGAACGCCGTAATCTATAACTTCCTCACCGGATAGTAAAATTTGTATATCAATATAGCGATGATGTAATTCTGCACATTTTTGTTCTCGAGATTGTGTTTCAAATGACATTACATTCATGAATACATCATTATCATCAATAGGGTAGCTTCCCGGTTCTAAAGAGAATGGGTCGAGTGCGAGTGCCTTTTTAATTATATTACGTAATACCAAATTCATTTCAGGCATTACTGCCGCGTCAGATATATGACCAAATAACATAGATACCTCCTATGAGTTCCTTGATATTTCACTATCATCCAATGAAATTTGTTTTGCTGCCGAGAAAAATGGCGCAGTAATTGTACCAATAATGACTACTGACATAGCACCTATTACACCATAGAAGAAAAAGTTAAGGTCACTGCCATAACGGGCTGCTAATACAGCAATGATACTTACTATAATGCCTGCGACCGCACTACCTGCATTAGCACGTTTAACAAAAATACCTAACATAAATAGTCCGGTCATAGGGCCACCCATTAAACCGATTAAGCTGTTAAAAGCATCCCATATTTCAGACTCGTCAGATAAAACTAGCCAAATTGTGGCTAAACTACTGAATACTCCAGCTATAATTATAACTAATCTGGCGACTTTCATTTTTTGTTCTGAACGCCGTTCAACTTTACTTAAGCGAATATAGATATCAGAATTAAAGCAACTAGAAATACTATTTAAGCTACTAGATATGCTCGATTGAGCAGCGGCAAAGATAGCTGCAATGATTAGCCCAGAAATACCCACTGGCATTTCTGTAACAATAAATAAGGGTAAGATACCTCCGGTATTAAAACCTTCAGGTAACAAACTTGGATTTTGTTTGTAATACACAAATAGGGCTGAACCAATGGCAAAAAAGAAAATAGGAATAATGGCAACTAATTTAGCATTTGTGATTAAAGTACGTTTAGTTTGTTCGATAGAATCAGTCACAATGTAGCGCTGGACAACATCTTGGCTTGCAGTAAATTGTTGAATATTGGCAAATAAAAAACCAATCATTAATACAGGAATAGTACTGTCAGTCCAACTCCAGCGTAACTGTGCATCCGGGAAAAATTTATCAGCCTGTGCTGTTGTGGTAAAAATCTCACTAATACCTCCATCAACTTTAAAACAAATCATGATAAAGATTAAAACAGCACCACCTGAAAGTAACAATCCCTGAATAACATCTGTCCAAATAACGCCTTCAATCCCTCCCATCCATGTATAAATAATACATAATAGACTAATCAGTACAACTAATATAATAGGGTCTATCCCTATGAAAGGACGTAGTGCGAGTACGGTCAAATAAGTGATAATTGCAATACGACCAATATGAAATAACATAAATGACAGGCTGGCAAATAAACGACTTCGTATATCAAAACGGGCTTCTAAATACTCATAGGCTGAAGTAATTTTTAATTTTCTAAAGAAAGGAATATAGAAATAAAATACTAATGGCAAAATGGCGATCGCTAAATATTGGCCAATAATAAAAGTCCAATCAGAAGTATAAGCTTTCGCTGGAATTGACATAAAGGTAATTGAGCTTAATGTTGTTGCAAAGACAGAAACACCGGCAGCCCAACCGGGAACCCGCCCCCCGGCACGAAAATAATCATCCGCTGTTTTTTGGCGTTTAGAGAAATAAACACCAACGAGTAACATTGCGGCTAAATATCCAAATAGCACTGCATAATTAACGAAACCAAAATCATGTAATTGCATTTTTTTAGTCCTGCCATATGTAAGGTAAAAGGTAAGAAGTACGACAGTTTTTTAGTGTTTCCTAGCCCAAAGAACGGCTCCCCAAAGTCCAGCATTATGATGATAGTGAGCAGCTAAAATAGGGACTTGTAACGCCTCGGGCTGTTGTCTGATAGCTGCTTGAACAAGCTCGATATATCCATTTGCTAATCCAACACTTCCACCAAGAACAACACAGTCGGCATCTATTATTGCTTTAATATCAGCAACTAAATTAGCTATAGTACTTGCTGAGTTTTCAATTATTGTTTTCGCTTGAAGGCTTCCCTGGTAATAGGCAGTAAAAATAGCTTTAGCATCTTTACCTGCAAGTTCATTTACAGCTTGTGAAGCAATGGCACGGCCGGAAGCGATAGCTTCGACACATCCATAACGACCACAGCCGCAAAGAGGGCCATGAGGATCAGCTATAGTGTGGCCTAGATGGCCTGCAATACCTCGTTTTCCTAGCTGTAATTGTCCTTGTTGAATTAGGCCGCCCCCAACCCCTGTCGATACTGTAATAAATGCCATATCAGAGATATTTTCATGGCGGTAATCATATTCAGCCCATGCAGCAGCTTGAGCATCATTGAGTAACCAGCAAGGCAAACCGGTTATTGTAGAAAGTGTTTTTTTTAACGGGAAATTTTTTAATCCTCCCAAATTATTAGGATTTAATGCAGTTAATACGCCATCACAGATAATCCCTGTAGAGGCTACGGCGACACCATCTGCATACGCTTTTAGTGGTGTAGTTATCGCCACCAAAGCTTCATAGAGTTGAGTTGGTGATGCACTTGCAGGGGTTGTAATTTGAGTATGGTGCGTAAGTTGATTGTCTCGACTGATTAATGCAGCCGAAATCTTTGTTCCTCCAATATCAATTGCTAATATATTCATTTAACTAATTCCTGCTGTAACTTGAGGGCATGGGTAAACCAATCACAGACATGTTCAAGTCGGGTTAATGCGGAACCAACTGTGACAGCCCAAGCTCCAGCTTGTATAGCTCTTGCTGCAATCATAGGTGTGTTATAGCGGCCTTCGGCTATTACACGGCATCCATTTTCAGCGAGTGCTGCCACTAATTGTAAATCAGGTAATTTTGGTATTTCACCACCGGTATAGCCAGACATAGTTGAACCAATAAATTCTGTTCCTAATTCCTGGCAATACATTCCCTCATTAAATGTGGAACAATCTGCCATTGCCAACCTATTGAAGTGGTGTATGCAAGCCAATAACTCATTGACTGGAACTGGGCGTACACGATCCGTACCATCAAAAGCGATAATATCGGCACCTTCTGTTGCTAGTGCTTCTACATCACTTAACCAAGGTGTGATCCTGACAGGACTATCCAGTAAATCGCGTTTGACAATACCAATAATTGGCACATCAATAAGAGGGCGAGTTGCTTTTAAATTATCTATTCCCTCAATTCGTACTGCTACTGCACCTGCATTAACTGCAGCTTGAGCCATTGCAGCAACAATTTCTGGCTTATCCATAGGGCTATTATCGACAGGCTGGCAAGAAACGATCAGCCCTCCTTTTTGTTGAATATCCGTAGTCATCTTTTCAATCAATGCCATTTTGAACTCACCATTTTATTTTGAAGTATAACTCCAGTTAATGTTATTTTATGAAGCTAAATTCCTCAATTACGAAAGTCGTAATTTGTGAAGAAGATCAAATAATAAAATATTTTTCTTAATTTATTGATAAATATAAAAAAATAATATAGTGAGTAATGGAGTAATTACTCACTATAATTTTTGGCATCTTTTTACATAAGATTTAAAAGTGGAATTGTAATCCTAAACGATACCTAGTTTGACGGGCGTCACTGGTCGGGCTTACCGCAACATTTCCAACTTCAATATAAGGAGTGAATGTGTCACTCAATTGGTAAGAGAAAGAGACATTATGTTCATAATTACGTTTCTTATTATCATATTTTATGCCATCGCTATACATTTGTGTGTAGTCATATTCAATTTTGTATTTATTATATTTATAGCCAATAAACGCATCAAAGCGATTTGTTTTTTCGTCATCAACAGCTTTTTTTGTTTTTCTGGCATAATCAAAACGATAACGGCCTGCAATATATAAACCGTTATCAAAATTATATTGCGCCTTTAAATAAGGTTTATAAATTGATGTGTCTGTAACTGTTTCAAAAATTAATCCCGGTTGTAACGTTATACTTTTATTTATCTTATGGTTGTAACTTAGCCCCATTTCGATAGCATTATTAACAACATCACTAAATACTTTATCTTTTTCGCCGTCAACACCACCTGACTTTATACTGGCATCAATATAAAATCCGATACCATTTGAAAATGAATGAATAAAGGCAATGCGATCTTTATTTATTCTGGATGAATCTGAATATTCATGACGAAAGTCTAGTGTAGTCGCATTTAATTGAAATGACATAAAAAAAGTACAACATGCCAATAAAATTTTATTATTAAACATAGTTTTTACCTGAGTGGATAAGACTCCATAAATTTAATATGGAGTTCTTGGTTGGTTATTATAATTTATAAATTTAACTGGTTTAGTTAATAATTAGCTCTTTATCTTTTAATGTTAAAGTGATTACAGAATTAACTGCCTCACCTTTTGTAGTTTCACCTCCGATTAAATATAGTGAATTACCATGCTCAATAGTGATTCCATAACCAAGAGGGATCGGTAATTCACCAATTACTTTCCATTGATTATCAATCAACCCATAAATTTCTTTATGCCATTTTTTGTCTAAATCCTGATGTGCAAAATAATGTTTCTGTGAATACTTAGCCTGAGACCCAGGGAAGTTAGCACCCCCAGCAACAAGTAAGGTATGAGCACTATAACCTGCAAATGCACCAGCCAAGCCATCTTGCTGCTGCTCAGGTGATGGTGGAGGAAGTTTCTGTACAGTAGTATTCCACTGTAGTTGATTATTTTCTAATATAGCCGTTTGTATTTCACTAGTACGTAACCCAGGTTTTAATTCACCGTTAATCAAGGTTATTGAATTGTTATCATTTACTACTAATGAAGAACCCGCAGTTCCATTAAAAGGAATAGTGCCTAATGAACCCCATTGATTATTATCTGCATTATAAGTTAGTATGACTCGATTAAAAAAATAGCCTTCTATGGGTTTATTAAAGTAATCATTAATAACTTTATTTTTAATAGATGAATTGTTTTTAGCATTATTTAAATTAATGAAATATTTATCAAATATTTGCTTGTTTACTCCTCCAAGAATGATAGCTTTATTGGTGCTGATACTAACTCCTGCATGACCAACCAAGCCATAAGGTGAACTAGTATCTATTTTTTCCCATTTGTCTTCACTTGGTGAATAACGATAAACATCTGTTAATGAGCTTATTGTTTCACTATCAATATTTTCTTTTCCCGCTCCGCCGAATATATAAATATTATTATTTAACTTAATTGCTATAGCTTGGTCTCTTGGCGTACCCGGAAAATCAGCTATTTTTTCCCATTTTTTTTTATTTTCATTAAGATCAAGTTTATACCATGAGTTTCCTGTACTACCTAAACCTATGTAAATAATATTTTGGTTAATTACTCCGGTTCCATTTTTTAATGTCACAGGAAGGGCGGGGAGTTTCTCAGCAAAACTGGTCGATGAGAATATTGGTGAAGACAGTATTATGGTGAAAAAGAGATAAGATATTTTCTTTATTATTTTCATACGCGTTCACTCTTGTAGTGGTTATAAGTGAGATTTCTATTTAGAATTAAACTCCAATATAAAACATCAAATGAAGTGTAACTTCAAATTAATGTTTTATAAAATGTGAAGATGGTCAAGTTATCTTTTTAAACTCTATATTTTTTCCTTACCTGAAGGTTAGTCTTAATTTAATTTTGAATTAATACGAGCTATGTAAACATGTGTTACTAATTGATAATATTGATATTTATATTACGTTGGTGATATAAGAACACGCAAGCCATGCTAACGCTTACTGCTATAAAACATCCCGACATAGTTGAATATGCCGCTCCGGGTTTCTTTCCATATTTCGGATAAAACTCATTAAATAGCGCAGCATATTGCTACACATATTATTTTATGTATATCTGCCAGACACATTAAAGCGTAGCATGACTGTATCAGCTCAGATTTAAGCTGACAGGTTTCGTAGATAGAACACAATTCAATCTGATAGCCTAGTGTGAATGAAAAGCTGAAATTGACATATCTGTTAAAGTTAATGATTTGTTTTTATGGAATACTTACACAAGAAAATAAGAGATAGGTTTATGAGGGGGTATAGGTGTCTTTAACAGCAAAGAACATCTGCAAAAATGGCATGAAATCCAGTAAATAAATAACGTGTTGCAACGACCTGAAATCTACCGTAGCTAGAAAAGCAAAAAACCGCCTTTTGGGCGGGTTCTTTAAATAAGTGGTGCCCGGACTCGGAATCGAACCAAGGACACGGGGATTTTCAATCCCCTGCTCTACCGACTGAGCTATCCGGGCAACGGGGCGCATTAAACCGTATTCAGCCGTTTGCGTCAATGCATTTTTAATAAAAAACCACTTTTTTTTACTGAGTGTTTTCTTTTTCAGCAAAATGTGTGTGTTTAGTATGCGTTAGTTGTTTTTTTAACTTAACGCTCCTTTTTTACGGCATAGTGCGATTGTTAGGATATCCTCAGAAAGGTGTTGTGCAATCTCGACATCTTGAATGTCTCTTTGTACTAATAAACGGTTTAAACAGCCTTCAAGTACTAGTTCCATTTGGTTAGCAACCAATACAGAGTCTTCAATATCTAGCTCTTCTAATAGGTTTTTAGTGAAGTGAAACGAATTGTCTTTTTGCAAGCGACTTAATTGGTGGATAGGGTGCTCTGCATCTGGGTAATAATTACATGCAGAAATAAATAAACAGCCAGGGAAACGCCCTTGGCTGACTTTTTCTGATAATTGTTGGTAGCGAGCCATTAATTTTTGCTGTGGGCTTAGGGACTCATCTAGCAAAGTCTGTCGCTGCCATACTTCGATTTGCTGGCTATGATAGCGTAAGCAATCATAAATAAGCGCCTCATCGTCTGGCCAGAACTGGCGAATAGTAGAGAAATCAGATTCAATTTCACTGAGTAAATTCTCTGTAGATGCGGATAAGCCTTGAATTTCCAATTGATTTAACGCATGGCTCAAAATAATTTCGCGTTGGATAGGCATTGTTAACTCCATCACAATAATGTCTGATTTTTATCCATCATAACAATGTTCAATTGTGAATTATAGCGGTTTGCAGTGCTATTATGAGTCGTCGTTTTCGAAGGAGAACGAAATCAAATAGGAAATTAAGAGGGGGAGTTTAAAGCAAACAGGAGGGGGAAGAACCCCCCTGAAACGAACTTCATGGATTTATATCGGTCTTAGTTGATCAACTTAGCTTCTAATGCAGCATCGATATAATAAAACTGAAAGACTTTTTTCATAAAATCATCAATATCATGTGTTCGTAATTCGAGAGCTTGTAAAATATCTAAAAGACCTTGGATCGTAATCGCATTTTTACCTCTTTCATAACGAGAAACTTGTTGTTGGCTAATTTTTAAGCGAGAAGCTAATTGTGAGCCAGTTAAGCCCACCACTTTTCTACGGTGTTTTAAAAAGCTTCCAATATAAACGGTTACATTTGTATTTTCATTTCTTTGAGTATTTAGCATTACTCCTCCAAATATATAAATATTGAACAAATAAGTTATTTTTCTATTAAAGTTTCGTGATGTTTAATTTGTGTCACTCAGAGTGATTAAAAGATAATTATCAGACTTTTCGGATATTATTAAACAAGGGTCAGTTAATTATTACCAATATTTATGGCGGATTGATTTTAAATTTTTGATAGATGATTTCTATCTTTGGTACTCTCAATTCGTGTGTGATGAGAGGCTTTTTAGTGTTATTGTTTGTTTGTTTTTGTTTTATCAGTGATTTATTTTGATAGTTATTTGTTTTTACTTTATTTTTGAATTTATATTTCTATTTGTGATTTTGAAGAAATGAATGAAGCAGCTTGTCATTATATGATTATAGTCATTGTTTGTTACACTTATATGTAGAGTATTAATATAGATATATTGTTAGAAAAATACTTATTTCTGATTTTAATTTAATTATTAACAACCGAGTTCAATATATTTTAAATATATTTTTAATAAATGGCTTAGTTTTTTATCTGAATGATTATTATATTTTTATAATTTCCTCCGTGACTTTGTATAGAATAACAAAAATAATATGTTATATGTAGGCATAGAAAACCCGTGCGATTTGCACGGGTCTTTATAATATTAATTGATACTAATATAAACTATAGGATCATACCGCCGAATAAGAAGCCGAATGAAACAGCTAATGCGACAGCGATGGTACCTGGAATAAAGAATGGATGGTTAAAGACAAATCGGCCAATACGTGTTGTCCCTGTATCATCCATTTGTACTGCTGCAACCAGTGTTGGGTAAGTAGGCAGAATAAATAGGCCAGAAACCGCAGAGAATGATGCGATAGCCGTTAGTGGGCTTACATTCAGCGCTAATGCCATAGGCATCAATGCTTTTGCTGTTGCGGCTTGTGAGTATAGTAAAGCAGAGCAGAAGAAGAAAATTACCGCTAACATCCAAGAGTGCTCATGGATTAAATCACCAGCAGTTTCTTTGATCCAGTCAATGTTATGCTGTACGAAAGTATCACCTAACCAAGCAACACCTAAAATACAAATACATGCGCTCATACCTGCTTTAAAGGTACTTGAGTTCAAGATTGCATCAGTATTAACACGACAGAAAATAGTGATTAATGTCGCTACAGTCAGCATGATAATCAAAATAGCATTTGTGGTGTTCATTAATGGGGTTTCGACAATCCCTAAGCTTGGGCTGTTAATGATGGCATAACAGACAACGCCAACAACCCCAAGTAAGAACAGCAGTACAGAAGACTTAGCACCGGCTTTGATTTCTTTTACTTGGCTACCACGCAGTTCAACTAAACCTTCAGCTAAACGTTTTTGGTAGATAGGGTCATCGGATAATTTAGAGTTAAAAGTCCAAGAGATGATGAACGACATCAAAATGATAGCAAGGAATGTCGCAGGTAATAGAACACTTAAGAGAGAGATGTAACTGACTGTGTTACCTGCACCAACCATTGCAGGGTTTTCCATGACGGATGCCATGTAAACCACTGCAGCAGAAATTGGTGATGCTGTAATACCTATCTGAGCAGCAACAACCGCAGTTGATAATGGACGGCACGGTTTTACGCCTTGCTCTTTTGCAACTTCTGCAATAACAGGCAGTGTTGCTAAAGAGATATTACCTGTCCCTGCGAAAAGTGTCAGGAAGTAGGTAACAATGGGTGCAAGAATGGTGATGTATTTAGGATTGCGGCGCAGTAATTTTTCGGTTTGGGCAACTAAATAGTCCAGACCTCCAGCAATTTGCATTGCAGAGATAGCGGCAATAACAGCCATGATGATTGAGATAACGTCAAATGGAATGGTTCCTGGTTTTACGCCAATAGCAGCGAGTACCAGTACCCCAAGGCCACCGGCGAAGCCGATACCTATCCCACCTAAACGGGCCCCCAAAAAGATGGCCAGCAGAACAATAATAAATTCTACGGCTAACATAGTGTTTACTCCTCGACAAAATGAAAATTAAAATTATGAAACTGTTATGTTAATTATTTGTGTGTGTATCAATCAAAAAAGGCACGCTTTCTATTGAGAGGCGTGCCTTTATTTTTAAGTGTTATTTATGATAAACATAAATTTTTAGTCATCAAAGCGTTTTGCTTTATAAGCTGGGTGTTTTAAGTTCTCAATAGAGAAAATATCATCCAGTTCAGCTTCAGTCAGTAAACCGCGTTCTAAAACAACTTCGCGGACGCTCTTACCGGTTTCAGCACAAATTTTACCCACGATGTCACCATTATGGTGGCCAATAAATGGGTTTAAGTAAGTGACGATACCGATGGAGTTAAATACAAATGCTTCACAGATTTCTTTGTTTACTGTAATGCCGCTAATGCATTTTTCTTGCAGATTACGACATGCGTTGCTCATTAAAGAGATGGATTCGAACATCGCTTGGCCAATCGCTGGTTCCATTACGTTTAATTGCAATTGACCCGCTTCAGCAGCCATTGTTACGCAGATATCGTTACCAATAACTTTGAAACAAGCTTGGTTAACAACTTCAGGAATTACAGGGTTAACTTTTGCTGGCATGATAGAAGAACCAGCTTGTAACTCAGGTAAATTGATTTCTTTCAGACCTGCACGAGGACCGGAAGATAACAGACGTAAGTCGTTACAAATTTTAGACAGTTTCATTGCCAGACGTTTTAAGCCCGCGTGAACTGTGATGTAAGCGCCGCAGTCAGAGGTTGCTTCGATTAAGTCTTCTGCAGGAACGCATGGTAAACCAGTCACTTCAGCTAATTTTTTAACGGCAAGCTCTGAGTAACCAGGTGCAGTATTCAAGCCTGTACCGATAGCAGTAGCGCCTAAGTTAACTTCGAGCAGTAATTCGATGCTGCGTTTTAAGTTTTTCTCTTCTTCTTTTAAGAGAGTAGCGAAAGCATGGAATTCTTGGCCGACGGTCATTGGAACAGCATCCTGCAACTGGGTACGGCCCATTTTCAGAATGTCTTTGTATTCTTCAGCTTTAGCTTCAAAGCCTTTTCTCAGGTATTCAACAGATTCAATTAACTTCAGTACTGAGTTATACACTGCGATACGGAACCCAGTAGGGTAAGCATCGTTAGTGGATTGACTTTTGTTCAGGTGATCATTTGGGTTGAGGAATTCATATTCCCCTTTTTTGTGACCCATCAGCTCTAAACCGATATTCGCCAGTACTTCATTGGTATTCATGTTCAGTGATGTGCCCGCACCACCTTGGAATACGTCAACAGGGAACTGATCCATGCATTTGCCTTCATTCAACACAACGTCACAGGCTTTGATAATAGTCTCTGCGATATTACGAGGAATAGTTTTCAGTTCTTTGTTGGCTAAAGCTGCCGCTTTTTTTACCATAACCATGCCGCGGATAAATTCTGGGACATCGTTAATAGTGCGGTCGCTGATATAAAAGTTTTCAATCGCACGCAGAGTATGAACACCATAATAGGCATCAGCTGGAACTTCTTTTTTACCTAACAGGTCTTCTTCGATACGAGTATTGTTTGACATGAGAACCTTCTTAATTAGATTACAGTTACTGTCCGTTTATGCGCTTTAAAAATCTATACTTCGTAAAACAAAATTCACAGGTGATTAATATTGCAAAGTAAAACTTTACAAGCAATTAACACCGTCTACTACGTTGTCAGCATTATGATCTACTGATTTATGGGTAGATGATATGCTTTTAATCATCTATTGCCTTGAACCTAGATCACTATATAGTTTGATTTATGCAACAGATTTCACGTTGTGTGACATTCATCACAGATAAGTATCATTAATGAAAAAAATCTGTGAGTTGAAAAGCGTTATCTCTGCCCCAATTATTATGGCTATACTAAAGAAAAAAGCGAATATTGATAGTTGTCTCTTAGATGCAGTTCACAAAGGTTTCCCTAGGGGCGTAAAATAATCGATAGCTTATTGAAATAAAGGAGAACTTGTGCGCTGGTTACCACTCATTCTGATATGTATTCTCGTTTACATTGAATCCGTGATTTTTGTGCGGGTTGCATCCGAAGTTGGTGTTTTAATGACGCTAATTTTGGTCGTTTTGACATCCTGTTTAGGTGTGTCACTCGTTAAAAATCAAGGTATGAAAAATGTACTACAAATCCAACAAAAGTTAGCATCGGGTGAAAGCCCAGCAGCTGAAATGATCAAGAGCGTTGCATTGGTTTTAGCGGGCTTCTTGTTGATTGTGCCGGGGTTCTTTACAGATTTTATTGGCTTACTATTGTTACTTCCGCCAATTCAAAAGCTTATTGTAATGCGCTTAATTCCTCATATTCGTTTCTACCAGCCGGGTTCAGGTTTTAACCAAACAGGAAATAGCGGCTTTCAACGTGGCGATACTTTTGAGGGGGAATTCCAACGTAAGCAAGATGATCCTTCTTTTACAATCGATAATTCAGATAAAACAGATTCATCAGATAAAGACGAACGCCCTAAACCATAAAACCACCCTATTTATGGGGAGATAAAAATGAAAAATTTTTTATCTCCCCCCTTGAAGTCCCTCTTCTTCGCCCCAATCTGCTCAAACATGGTACTAGTTTATTTAAGACATGCTGGTATCGTCCTTTTACCTAGTATGGACTTTATTTATAGGAGAACTATTAATGAAAATTCGTCCATTGCATGACCGTGTTATCGTTAAGCGTAAAGAAGTTGAATCAAAATCTGCCGGCGGGATCGTTCTGACGGGTACTGCTGCAAGCAAATCAACTCGTGGTGAAGTTCTTGCTGTTGGCAACGGCCGCATCCTCGAAAATGGTGAAATCAAAGCACTGGATGTGAAAGTTGGCGATATCGTAATTTTTAACGATGGTTATGGCGTGAAAGCTGAAAAAATCGACAATGAAGAAGTTCTGATTATGTCCGAAAGTGACATTCTGGCAATTGTTGAAGCGTAATTTTCACTTAAAACTTCTCAACGAACGAAAAGAATTTGAAGGAAAGAGATAATGGCAGCTAAAGACGTTAAATTTGGTAGTGATGCACGTACGAAAATGCTTCGTGGTGTGAATGTTCTGGCAGACGCAGTAAAAGTTACTTTAGGTCCTAAAGGCCGTAACGTAGTTTTAGATAAATCTTTTGGTTCACCAGTTATCACCAAAGATGGTGTTTCAGTTGCACGTGAAATCGAATTAGAAGACAAATTCGAAAACATGGGCGCTCAAATGGTGAAAGAAGTTGCTTCTAAAGCTAACGACGCTGCAGGTGACGGTACAACAACTGCAACTGTACTGGCTCAAGCTATCATTACTGAAGGCTTAAAAGCGGTTGCTGCGGGTATGAACCCAATGGACCTGAAACGCGGTATCGATAAAGCAGTTGTTGCTGCAGTTGAAGAACTGAAAGCCTTGTCTGTTCCTTGTTCAGACACTAAATCAATCGCACAGGTTGGTACTATTTCTGCAAACTCCGACGAAACCGTGGGTAAATTAATTGCAGAAGCTATGGATAAAGTCGGTAAAGAAGGCGTTATCACGGTTGAAGAAGGTACTGGTCTGGAAGACGAGCTGGATGTGGTTGAAGGTATGCAATTTGACCGCGGTTACTTGTCTCCTTACTTCATCAATAAACCAGAAACAGGTGCTGTTGAGTTAGAAAACCCATTCATCCTGTTAGTTGACAAAAAAGTCTCTAACATCCGTGAATTACTGCCAGTATTAGAAGGCGTTGCTAAAGCAAGCAAACCACTGTTAATCATCGCTGAAGATGTTGAAGGTGAAGCACTGGCAACTCTGGTTGTTAACACCATGCGTGGTATTGTTAAAGTTGCAGCGGTTAAAGCACCGGGCTTCGGTGACCGTCGTAAAGCCATGCTGCAAGATATCGCAATTCTGACTAACGGTACTGTTATCTCTGAAGAGATCGGTATGGAGTTAGAAAAAGCGACATTAGAAGATTTAGGTCAAGCAAAACGTATTGTTATTAACAAAGACACTACCACTATCATTGATGGTGTGGGTGAAGAATCTGCGATTGCGGGCCGTGTTGCACAAATTCGTCAACAAATCGAAGAATCTTCTTCTGACTACGACCGTGAAAAACTGCAAGAGCGCGTTGCTAAATTAGCAGGCGGTGTTGCTGTTATTAAAGTGGGCGCAGCAACTGAAGTTGAAATGAAAGAAAAACGTGCTCGTGTTGACGATGCTCTGCATGCAACTCGCGCAGCGGTTGAAGAAGGTGTTGTTGCTGGTGGTGGTACTGCACTGGTTCGCGTTGCAGCGAAACTGGAAGCACTGACTGGTGAAAACGAAGAACAAAACGTAGGTATTCGTGTTGCTCTGCGTGCGATGGAAGCGCCAATGCGTCAAATCGTTACTAACGCAGGTGAAGAAGCCTCTGTTGTTGTTAACAACGTGAAAGCAGCAAAAGGTAACGAAGGTTACAACGCGGCGACTGATACTTACGGCGACATGATCGACATGGGTATCTTAGACCCAACTAAAGTAACGCGTTCTGCTCTGCAATTCGCAGCGTCTATCGCAGGTCTGATGATCACCACTGAAGCGATGATCACTGAACTGCCAAAATCAGACGCACCTGACTTAGGTGCTGCTGGTATGGGCGGCATGGGTGGAATGGGCGGTATGATGTAAGCCAGCTGGCGACATCAAGCTTAAGTAGTTACTAACTCAGTTAGGGCTACCCACCACAAAACCGGTATCGTTAGTGTTCCTAGCGGTGCCGGTTTTTTATTGGTTTTTAATAAATATATAACCATTAATTATTGATGAATGTAATACCTCGAAACGATGTACAATTAATGCGTTATACGATTTATTTTTGCGTCAATGTTGCTTCACAGGTTATATTTAACGTAAGGTAAATGGTTTGAATTAGTAAAGAATAGAGCAGGTTCTTGGTTAATTTGTGGTAAACTCTATTCGGCTGGTGATGTGCGGCAATTATGGCGCTGTATGTTAATCACCTCCTAGATATTTCAATTAATAGATTATTGAAACTAAAGCGATTTTCAAACCAGCTGCAAAAACACAATGAAAAAATGAGGGAAAACATGCGAATTAAAGTCTTGCTTGGTGCTGCTGCATTATTGCTTTTAGCAGGTTGTTCAACAACAACTAATTTGACTGCGGCAGGCTCACAAGTTCGTTTTGTTGAGAATCAACCAGGAAGTGATTGCCAACTTCTCGGTCAGGTTGCAGGGACTCAAAGCAACTGGTTGAGTGGTGTGAATAATGAATCTAGCTCAATGCGCAGCGCAGCAAATGATTTACGTAATAAAGCCGCGGCAATGGGCGGTAACGTGATTTTTGGTGCATCAAGCCCAAGTGAAACTGTGTTATCTAGCTTCATTCCATTAGATAGCAAAATGGTTGGCCAAGTTTATAAGTGCCCCTAAAATGAATTCATAGCGCCCAAATGATGATTTGGGCGTTTTGCTTTCTAGTTCTGCCTTAAATTAAGGTCAAGCAGTGTTTTACTTGGCTCTCCCCCAATTTCCCGAGCGAGCTTAGGTACAAGGTACCCTGAGACTTTACTCAATAATTGCTGTATTAATTGTCTAGCTTCAGTATCACTCACTAAAAAGTGAGCGGCACCTTGGACTTTATCTAATACATGTAAGTAATAAGGTAAAATACCCGCATCAAACAGAGCATTACTTAAATTCATCAGAGCTGTCACGTTGTCATTAACTTGGCGCAGTAATACGCTTTGGTTTAATAATGTCACACCTGATAACTTTAGTTTTTGCATAGCATTGGTGAATGACTCGTCGATTTCGTTAGCATGGTTAACGTGTGTCACCATAATTACTTGTAACCTTGAGCTAGCAAGGCGTTTACAGAGAGTTTCAGTGATACGTTCAGGTATCACTACAGGCAAGCGAGTATGAATTCTAAGGCGTTTTATATGTGGGATCGCCTCTAATTGGCTGATAAGCCAATCGAGTTCATGGTCTTTTGCCATCAATGGATCACCACCTGAGAAGATGATTTCATTGAGTTCGGTGTGGTTTTTTATATAATCCACAGCCATCAACCAGTTATTTTTATTTCCTTTGTTGTCTTCATAAGGAAAATGCCGGCGAAAACAGTAGCGACAGTTGACTGCACAGCCACCTTTTACCAGCAGTAATGCGCGGTTGTGGTATTTATGCAGTAAACTTGGAATTTCATTATCCTGCTCTTCTAGTGGGTCAGTAGAAAAACCTGGATGTATATCAAACTCTGCTTTTGCGGTTAATACCTGCAATAACAGAGGATCTAGTGGATCGCCTTTCTTCATACGGGAAATAAAGGGCATTGGAACGCGTAAAGGAAATAGTTTACGTGCCTCACTGCCTTCTTTTGATAAAAGGTGATTTTCTAGGTTAAGTATTTGCAGCAATTCATCTGGATTAGTGATTGCTTCTGCAAGTTGTTGTATCCAGACTTCTCTGGATGAGGTATTTTGAGTTACAATATCGACCATTTTTTGGCTATGCCATTTTTAGTTTATAAATTAGAGGATCACCATGGCTACTTATAGTACCAATGAATTCCGCTCAGGTCTTAAAATCATGTTAGATGGCGAGCCTTGTGTCGTTTTAGAAAGTGAATTCGTCAAACCGGGTAAAGGTCAAGCGTTCGCACGTGTGCGTATCCGTAAACTGATTTCTAACAAACTGTTGGAAAAAACATTTAAGTCTACTGACTCTGTTGAAGGTGCAGATGTCATGGATATGAACTTAACTTACCTGTATAACGACGGTGAGTTCTGGCATTTCATGAACAACGAAACTTTCGAACAGTTAGCAGCGGACGAAAAAACCGTTGGCGATAACGCGAAATGGTTAGTTGACCAAGCAGAATGTATTTTAACACTGTGGGACGGCCGTCCTATCGCGGTCACTCCACCTAACTTTGTTGAGTTAGAAATTACTGATACTGACCCTGGCCTGAAAGGTGATACCGCAGGTACAGGTGGTAAACCTGCAACACTGAGCACTGGCGCAGTGGTTAAGGTTCCTCTGTTTGTTCAGATCGGTGAAGTGATCCGTGTTGATACTCGTTCTGGCGAGTATGTTTCACGCGTAAAATAACGGTTGATCCTATACTGAATCGTTAAAAATAAAAAGCCGTGGTCGAATGCCACGGCTTTTTTTGTCTATTTTTTAAGGCCTAACAGCACTTAAACCCACCTTTACCACCGTAACGTGCATCTTGGCGCTCTTTAAAAAACTCTTCATAGGTCATGGGAGTTTGGTCAGGGTGCGTTTTTTGCATATGAGCGACGTAGTTGTCGTAATCGGGGACGCCGACCATCATTTTTGCCGCTTGGCCTAGGTAGCGGGCTGCTTTTCCCAGTTCTCCAAACATAAATCCTCGTCATACTTTGTGTTGTAGCGGTGTTGGCTGCTCTCGGCTACCCAAGTCACATACTGTTATGTATGCTCCTAGTTTCTCCTTCATACTTCACGCTATTGCTGCGTTGGCTTTATTCGCTAACCCTAGTCACATACTGGAGTATGCTCCTAGGGATTATCTTCTTTGCCGCCTTGCTCCAACGTGAATTATTTTGGAGAAAGAGTATATGCCCTAAACAGTGACAAGCTTTTCCGCGAAAATCAATGATGGCGTGTATTTGCCACGATTTCTTCATAGTTGGCTGGCATGGCTTCGTATGGTACTTCATTCGCTGTTGGTTGGTCGGATTTTAATGCCTTCAACGCAGTGCGGATGGAGAATAGAGCCAGCAATACCACAACAATCATAAAGAAAATAGTTAATCCTGCATCTAAGCGGTTATTGAAAATTAACTGAGTTAATTGAGATTCCGTATATTGAACTGGAATATTACCGCTATCAATCATTGCTTGGAATTTATTTGCGACAGCTAAGAAACCAACACGGGCATCTTCACTGAAAGTTTTCTCCCAGCCTGCAGTCATCGTACAGATTAACAACCATGCAGTTGGGACTAAAGCGACCCATGCATATCTTTGGCGCTTCATTTTAAACAGTACCACAGCACACAGCATTAATGCCATACCCGCTAACATTTGGTTCGCGATACCAAACAATGGCCATAAGGTGTTAATACCGCCAAGTGGGTCGACAACACCTTGGTGAAGAAAATAACCCCAAGCAAGCACACATAGCGCGGTTGCTATCAAGTTTGCGGGTAACGAATCGGTACGTTTCAAGGATGGAGAAACCACACCCAGTAAATCTTGCAGCATAAAGCGTGCCGCTCGAGTTCCTGCATCCACCGCGGTTAAAATGAACAACGCTTCAAATAGGATGGCAAAGTGATACCAGAAGGCGACATTCATTAGACCGCCAAGGGCACCGTGGAGAATATACGCCATCCCAACAGCCAGTGTTGGAGCACCTCCGGCACGTGAAATAATACTGGTTTCACCCACATCATTAGCAATGCTGTTAAGCTGTTCAGGGGTGATCTGGAAGCCCCAACTACTGACAACTTGGGCAGCAGAAGCGACTACATCTTGTGTACCTGCGGGGGCTAACATTGCCATGGGGCTATTCATGGCGAAATAAACACCCGGGTCAATCACACAAGCGGCGACTAACGCCATGATAGCTACAAAAGATTCCATCAACATGCCACCATAGCCGATAAAGCAAGCTTGGTTTTCATTCGCCAACATTTTGGGTGTGGTACCCGATGATATCAGTGCGTGGAAGCCAGAAACGGCACCGCAAGCAATGGTAATAAATAAGAATGGAAACAAGTCACCTGCCCAAACCGGGCCTGTACCATCAATATATTTGGTCAGCGATGGCATTTGTAGATTTGGATTGAGGATTAAAATACCAATTGCCAAACCAATAATAGTTCCGATTTTTAAGAAGGTTGATAGGTAGTCTCGTGGGGCAAGTAGCAGCCAAACAGGAAGTACAGCGGCAACAAAGCCATATCCCACTAACATCCAAGTGAGTTGAACACCAGTATAGTCAAAATAAGGTGCCCAAGTTTCGCTTTCAGCGACCCAACCCCCAGAGATAATTGCAAATACGAGGAAAACTAACCCTATAATAGAAACTTCACCAATGCGTCCTGGGCGTATATAACGGGTATAAATACCCATAAAAATCGCCAATGGAATAGTAAAGGCAACGGTGTAAGTTCCCCATGGGCTATGAGTGAGGGCTTTTACGACAATCATAGCGAGTACGGCTAAGATAATCACCATAATCATAAAACAAGCAATTAAAGCCAGAACCCCTGCCGTATTACCCATTTCTTCTTTAACTAATTCACCCAGTGAACGGCCGTCTCGACGTGTTGAAACAAACAACACCATAAAGTCTTGTACGGCCCCTGCTAGCACAACCCCGGCAAGTAGCCAAAGCATGCCTGGTAAATACCCCATCTGTGCCGCAAGTACAGGGCCGACAAGTGGGCCAGCACCTGCGATGGCAGCAAAGTGGTGGCCAAATAATACTTTTTTATCTGTTGGTACGTAGTCTAAGCCATCGTTATGACGAATTGCTGGTGTCATACGAGTTGCATCAACTTGGAGTACTTTTTTAGCAATAAAAAGCCCATAATATCGGTATGCAATCAGATAAATACACACGGCTGCAACAACGATCCACAGGGCATTAATCTGTTCACCTCGATTTAAGGCGATGTAACCCAGTGAAAAAGCACCAAGTAATGCGAGCACAATCCATATTAATTGTTTACCCATAGCCATCCCCATCTGTTCAGTTGATTACTTTTTGTTATTTGTTTAAGTAAAACTGAGAAAGGTATAACCATACTTAAGTCAAAGAAAAAGTAGCTAAACCGATACACCCAATTGAAATTTGAGATAAATTTCATAATTGTAGCCAGTATCACTAATTTAGGATTATTTATTGGATTTTATTTGGTTTTGAACTAGTGGTTGTCTATTGAATTGGTTTTTTATCTTGATTTATTATTTATTTTGAAATTAATGGCTATTGATGTATTTTTATCGATGAGGGGATGGGTAAAGGTAGGGGAAATAATCGGAAGTTAAAAAACCTCCGATTATTAATTGGTTAACTAGGTATGTCTTAATTTTTGAATTATTTTTTTGCCAAAAAGTGTAGTAATTAGGCCAAACATGATTAAAACAAGGCCAGCAACTTGTACGCCATTAATGTGCTCATCAAGAAATAATGCACTACTGCTTAAACCGAAGACGGGAACTAACAATGAAAAAGGAGCAACACGCCACGCTTCATAGCGACCGAGTAAGACACCCCAGATCCCATAGCCAACAAATGTTGATAAATAAGCTAAATAGATAATGACACCAAAGACCGACCAATTAAAACCAGATAGCCCTTCAATAATTGCTTCTTCACCTTCTAAAATCCATGAACTAATTAAAAACGGAATAATTGGGATCAGAGCACTCCAACTGACTAAAGATAGGGCGCTGCATTTCTCTGCGCCTTCCTGTTTCATAATAATTCTATTAGTGATATTACCACAAGCCCATGATAATCCAGCAATTAAAGTGAATGCTAATCCGAGTAATGGGATATCATCAAGCCCACCGGCAGTGGCACCATTGGCTAACACCGTCAGCCCTGCAATCGCGATAAACATACCAATAAAGTGGGTTGGCTGTAATGATTCCTTTAAAATCATTGCGCCAAGTAATAGGGTAAAGAAAGCTTGGGATTGCAATATGACAGAGGTTATACCCGCAGGCATACCAACTTGAATAGCACAAAATAAGAAGGCGAATTGACCAAAGCTAATTGTTAGCCCATAGAGAAGTAATAATTTGAATGGAATTTTAGGGCGTTTAAAAATAAAAATAGCGGGAAAGGCCACAAACATGAAGCGTAAGGCACCTAATAATAACGGTGGAAGTGCAGTTACCCCGAGCTTAATGATAACGAAGTTAACTCCCCAAATAATCACCACACAAAGGGCGAGTAAGATGTCTCTGAGACTCATGCTGTTTTCTCGATGAACTTGCCAGATAAGACACCTACTTTACCTGTGTATAATTTTGAGTGCGATGGTTATGATGCTTAATCATAAAAAACAGTATAAAAAGGTTAAATATTATTGCTGATTTGCGCTTATTTGTTATTTTTCGTTGCTTGAGTCTTGTTACATGAATGTTTATAATGAATTTTCACTTCATACGTATTCAGGACGACCTGAATTAACGTCATTTAAATATGGGGACGACCCCGAGTATTTAACGGGAGCAACCAGCTATGGCTTGGATCGTCCTTTTATTTGCGGGTTTATTAGAAGTTGTATGGGCTGTTGGCTTAAAATATACCCACGGTTTTACACGTTTAACACCGAGTATCATTACCATTATTGCGATTATTGCGAGTATGGGTCTGTTAGCTTACGCAATGCGTGACTTACCTGTCGGCACGGCTTATGCAATTTGGACCGGTATTGGTGCAGTGGGTACGGCAATTGTTGGGATTATTTTTCTTGGGGAATCAGCGAATATGTTTCGCTTATTAAGCCTTGCCTTGATTATTACAGGGCTAATTGGTTTAAAAGTATCAAGTTAGCTTTCAAATTAAGCATTTTTTAATTAAAAATGAATAATAAGCGGGTGACAGAGAAAGTTACCCGCTTTTTTTGATATTTTTGGGGACATAGAGAAAACAATTCTTATGTTATTTTTCGTTATAACGCGATGGCCAAATTTCAGATGGTGCAACATCCAAAAACTCGGCAATAATGCGCTCTCCTTTTGGCCAGCGTCTAGATAGGGCGTTATTTAATGTTGATGAGTTTAACCCTGCTGAACGTGATATTTGTGAAAGAGAAGAACCTTTTTTCTTTATTGCTGCAATAATATCAGCCGAGTGCCAGTCTTGTTTCATATGATCTCCAATAGTTAATATATAAATATAATTTAAATTATTTTAATGAACTGTAATTCAATTGAGATATAAAGATAAAAAAATAATTCTTAATTTTGAATACCTTTAAATTTTGGCCTTTGAATATTTATTTTTATGTGTTAAAGATATAGATTCAACGTTTTTATTATCTTTATTTTTATTTAAATAACTAAAAGGTGATTTTTATGGATATAGAAAACAATAGGATGGAAAAAATAAGTGCTAGTGTGAAATTAGACCTATGTAATTATTTTAATTGGAATGATATTGATGTTAATTATAATATTATTGATATTGACGAAAAAAAGATATATGCATTGTCAAGCGACTATGAATGGCAATTAATTTATTGGCATCATGATATGGATTTATCATTAAAAGAACGGTTATTTGCGGGTGTTCAATATTGGAGTAATTATTCAGATGCATACCAGAAAATTTTAACCAAATTAGATAAAGGAAATAAAAAAATTGATTTTTGCAATAGATACAATAATTTATTTGAGATATTTTCACTCAATGCGAATCATAAAGTCCCATATGATCATTTACTTTCATTGTATCGATGGCGTTCAATAGTTTCTGAATATGCATATGAAAAATGGTCTGAAAATAAAACGGTTGCATTACCGTTACGCCAAAAAATTGAATTAGACGAAACCGCACCTATTATTTGCAGGGGTAATGAAACCTCTAATTATATACGTTTTGGGCAGTTGTCATTTTCAAATAAAGAAGTATTAACCATCCGTTTGTTGCTTTCCCACCGAAATATAAATGAAATTAGCCGTATTCAAGGCTGTTCGGAGGAGGACGAATATATAAGGGTTAACAATATCAAAAAAAAATTAAGCTGTGAAATGGTATCTCAAAAGGAATGTTTTTCGGTAATGAAAGATCACGGGATTACATTAGCAAGCTTAGAAAAATTAATGCCTATTAATTAATTTAACTATTTGTTTCATATAGGGATATGGGATCATTTTATGAAATGGAAATTACGTTTTGGCGCTGTAGCAGGGCATACCTTAGAATTTTATGATGTTGCAATTTTTGCAGCGATTTCATCATATTTAAGTGCAGAATTAACTCGGCTAGGTTATCAGCAAGCAACGGAACTTGTGTGGGGGATTTTTGCTTTACGCTTTCTTATACGGCCACTAGGTGGGTATGTGATTGGCCGTTATGCAGATAAAGTTGGTAAAAAACCGGCAATGATTTTAGTAAGTATTCTCACCGGTAGTGCAACATTATGTATGGCATTTCTGCCAATTGAACTCTTAGGGGTATATACGCCTTTAGCCATATTATTTCTTCAAATGTTGCTATCTTTTAGTTTTGCGGGTGAAAGCCCATCACTGTCTACCTATTTATATAAAGACTCTAAGCCCCAAGAACGAGGTAGAATTTCGGCGTTGTTAACTGGAAGTGCGGTTGTTGGTGTTATTGGCTCGTTAGGAATCGTGTTAATTCTCGAAAATATATTAGACCCTGAAACCATGCAAAGGGTGGGGTGGAGGATACCACTACTATTAGGTCTAGGTAATATACTGATCTGTTTTTGGTTTCGCTATCGCTTACCAGACCAACCCATTGAGTATGATGGGTGCCAAAAAATAGATTGGCTTAAGGCATTTAATATTTTACTGGTTGTTATTCCTGGTTCGGTTATTTTTTATACCTTAAATTTTTCATCTTCGTTTTTACTTAAGGAGTTAGAGCTAGAAGAATTTAAAAGTATATATTCAATGATATCATCAACTTTATTATTGATTTTAATGGCAATAGTTGGCTGGTTAACAGATAAATACAGTTACTCTGAACGGGTGTTTAACTTAGGGGTAAAGTTAGCTGCCATACTATCAATTCCTATTTATTACCTAATGTCGACTAAGGTTTTATCATTAGTACTTATCTCCCAATCGTCAATTATTATTATTTCAGCAATGGTTTTATGTAATTGGAATTATGCCATGGCAAAACCAGCCAATGGACAAGTTACGACTTTAAGTATGGGATACAATCTTGCATCGACGATTATAGGCGGGTTAACGCCTTTAATTATCAACTATTTAGTCATCATTGATGTTTCCTTGGTTGGTGTTTTTGTTTCATTGAGTTCGTTAACTCTATTTGTTTCATTGTTATTGAGTAAAAAACAAAGGTTATTAACTATTTAAATGTAAGGGTGACATATGAATATAGAAAATAAACACCTAGAACTTTCTTGTTCTGGTTTTGGTGATAAGTTTTTAAAGTATTTCGATTGGAATGATATAGATGTTACTTATAGTAGAGTAGATTTGATTAATCATTCTGTAAGGACTATTTCTAGTAATTATAATTGGGTTCTTATGGTTTGGGATGATGATTTAGATAAGAAAGTAAAGGAGCGATTAATCCCTGGTATTCAATATTGGAATAATTACTCTGCCGAATTTCAAAAAACATTATCTAAAACAGATAAGAAAGAAATGAAAGTGGATTTTTGTACTCAATATGGCGGTGTATATGAAATTACATCAATAAATTCAAGAAAGAAATTCTCATCTAATGAGTTATTAGAGCTCTATAAATTAAGAGCTGTTATTTCTGATTACTCCCAGCATGTCTGGAAAGATAATGAAAATATTATTTTACCACTTAGGGCGGACATAAGCTTATCTCAACAAATTGAAGATAATAACCGAGATATTTTAGATTTTCATCATTATATGCGTTTTGGTAACATTCGTTTTACCCGTAAAGAAATGATAACTATTCGTTTATTATTATCACATTGCCGAGTAAAGGAAATTAGTTATATTCAAGGTTGTTCGGAAGCGACAGAAAATAAACGTATTCTACGCATTAAAGAAAAACTAGGTTGCTCTTATACTTCACCTAGTGGTTTATTTCAGGCTTTAAAAGAAAATGGCATTACTCTTGCGTGTTTGGAATCTTTGGTGAGTTACCCTTAAATATGAGAATATTTTTCTACAAGGAAATTGATTAATAGAAAAGGGATAAATAATGAAATGGAGATTCATGTTTGGCGCCGTCGCAGGTAATGCTTTAAAGTATTATGATATTGCTGTGTTTGCGGCTATATCCACTTATTTAAGTACGGAATTAACTAATTTAGGTTATACACAAGCAACGGAAATGGTATGGGGGATTTTTGCATTACGTTTTTTTATCCGCCCACTAGGTGGGTATGTTATAGGCCGATATGCTGATACGGTAGGGGAAAAATCAGCTCTAGTATTAACAAGTATGATAACCGGTACGGCAACATTAATGATGGCACTGTTACCCATTGAATTATTAGGGAACTATACGCCATTAGTAATATTAATTTTACAATTAGCACTTTCTTTTAGTTTTGCTGGGGAATTTCCTTCTTTAATCACTTATTTATTTAAGGATTTAGATGGGAATATTCAATCTAGAGTTTCATCAATTATTGTTGGTAGTTCTTTATGTGGAGTAATCGCATCATTAGCTGTCGTTTTCATGTTAAAGAACACATTTTCTGAAGAAGCGATGCAGTCAATTGGCTGGAGGCTCCCACTATTAATTGGTTTAATTAATATTTTAATTAGTTTTTGGTTTAGAGCAAAATTACCGGATTATAAAAGTGAATTAGATGAAAAACCAATATTCAGTTGGCTCCATGTATTTTGGGTTTTCTTATTTACCATTCCTGGTACTGTCACTTTCTACTCTCAAAATTTATCAACTTCATTAATTATTGAAAAATTAATGATAGACGAGATAAAGAGTTTTTATGAAATATTTTCGTCCGGTCTATTGTTAATTTTTATGCTGATATGTGGTTGGTTAACCGATAAATATAGCTCAGTTAAATCTGTTTTTAATATGGGAGTCATTGGGATGGTATTGCTTTCAGTACCACTCTATTTTTCATTGCAGCTAGATAATTTACTTCTCGTCTTTTTCGCTCAAGTCGTTATGTCCGTATATTCAGCGATGATATTGTGTAATTTATCGGCCGTACTGATGGATAAATCTAATGGGCAAGCAACAATACTAGGCGTAGGGTACAATGGCGCCTCTGCCTCTATCGGGGGGATAACGCCTTTAGTCGTCGGTTATTTAGGTCACTTTAACTTAGGTTATGTTGGGCTATTTGTTGCGGTTTGTGGGCTTTCCTACTTTATATCTACTTGGTTGCCAAAACCAAATCCTGTTTAGTGTTAGTCATGATTTAATCCCCCTTAAGGGGGGTTAAATATCAATACATCATAGGGTTACAGTAACGAAAAATCAGATAGTTACCTTATTAACTATATAAATATTTTGCTTTTCGACATAGTATTTGACGCTATTTTCATACCATGATTTAAGTTCAGATGATGCGTTTATCAGGTTATCTAGCCTTTCTTTTGCAGGTTTCGTTCTCGGCTTTTTAGGTTGTATTGTCATCGAAATATCTCTTAACGTCATGTTCCAAAAGCAAATCTGATAAGGCCATCATAGCACTTGATATTAACATGCTAAAACTTAGCTCTCCGGCAGTTTCGTTATTTTAACTATCTGGCTGCTACTTCTATGAAAAGATAAAATAAATGCGATCAATAAAACATACATCATCGCACCAATCAGCCATACCCAGCCATCCCATGTTGCGAGTGTTTGACCAAAAATAAAACTAAATAATAATGGACCAATAACCCCAGTGGCATTGGTTAAACTGACTAAAATTCCTTGTAATTTACCTTGGTTAGCTTGATTAACTTGAGCTGACATCAACCCTTGTAGTGCTGGCAATGCAATACTGCCACCAGCGAGTAAGACCAATGTTGGGTAAATCATCCAGCCTTCTGTCAGTAATGACAAAATAATGAATGCGGCCCCATCCACGACAAAGCCGACAATGATTGTCACTTTTTCATTGAATCTTTTGGCTATTGCGCCTGCGACAAAGGCTTGAAACAAGGCATGCATAACGCCTAAGCCTGCTAAGGATAACCCAACTTGCATGCTATTCCATTGGAAGCGGTTTTCGGTAAATAACACCCAAGTTGTTGCAGGGATTTGGCCAATTAACTGTGCTATAAAAAAGACGAAAAGTAGCAAAATCACGGGTTTTACCACTTGCATGAAGGGAACAGGTGACGATAGCTCCGCATTCTGCTCACCCTGTTCAGCGACTTTGTGTTGATCTTTAAAAATAAACCAGATCACGACAAAAGAGCACGCATTCAAAATAGCCGCAATAACAAAAGGAAGATGAGGAGAGAGTTGTCCTGCAAAACCCCCAATCGCAGGCCCTGCGATTAAGCCAATACCAAAAGCTGCACCTAAACGACCAAACCACTTGGTACGTTCTTGTGGCAGTGTATTGTCTGCAATAACAGAAGCGGCTACTGCGCCTGTTGCACCAGTGATCCCTGAAATTAAACGGCCTAAATACAGCATCCAAAGTGAGCTCGATAAAGCCAACAAAGTGTAGTCCAGCGCTGCTCCGGCAAGGGAAAGAAGCAAAATGGGCCGGCGGCCGAATTTATCGGACCATTTACCCAATATTGGAGCAAAAAATACCTGCATGATGGCATAGAGCGCGAGCAGTATGCCGTAATGATTAGCCAAATGTTCTATGGAGACATATTCACGCAGTAAAGCAGGTAAAACAGGCATGATCAAACCGATCCCCATCGCATCAAGGGCTGTGATCATTAATGCCGTGATCGCAAATTTATTCATTATCTATTTCTCTATCATTGATAGAGTTGGAATATATCCCTATCAGTGATAGAGTGTCAATAGAAATTAAGGGGAAAACGATGGCACGATTGGATAAAGAAACCATTATTACGGCGGCATTAGATTTATTGAATGAAGTAGGAATGGAAGGGCTGACAACACGAAAATTGGCCCAAAAATTGGGGGTTGAGCAACCCACACTGTATTGGCATGTGAAGAACAAGCGCACATTGTTGGATGCATTATCTGTTGAAATGCTAAAACGACACCATAACCATTCATTACCCGTTGAGGGGGAATCGTGGCAGGAGTTTTTGCACCATAACGCATTAAGTTTTCGCCGAGCCTTGCTCAGTTATCGTGATGGAGCAAAGGTACATTTAGGAACACGCCCTAGTACAGAACAATACGCCACCGTAGAAAAGCAATTACAATTTATGATTGATAGCGGTTTTTCATTAAAAAGTGGCCTTTATGCAGTGAGTGCAGTGGGGCACTTTACATTGGGTTCAGTACTTGAGCAGCAAGAGCATTTAGCGGCAATGGGTGAGAGAGATGTTGAACAAGACGAGGCGATGCCATTGCTATTAAAGGAAGCTGTTCAAATCATGGATAATGATGATGGAACAGAAGCATTTTTGTTTGGTTTAGAATCACTTATTCGAGGCTTTAAGCCCTAAAAAAGAAAAGGTATGACAATGTGCTGTCATACCTTTTATTAAAATAATGTGTGATTGAATTATTTACAGAGTAAATACACCAATAATTGCAATAACGCTAATGATTGCTGAGCCGCCGTAGAAAACCCATTTTGTCGCAGGGACATGGATTTTAAAGTCGTGCAGCGTATGGTGGATACGGTGCATACCACACCAAACTGGCAAAATAATCATCAGTAATAAGAATACGCGGCCGATAAAGCTTTGGCTAAATGCCATAATGCGCTCATAGCTAAGCATTTCTGGTGCAACGCCGAGAGGAATTAAAATCCCTAACAGAATGATGATTGCAGGGCCAATTACGGCGCTCCACATACCACCAGCACCAAATAATCCCCAGAAAATCGGCTCATCGGAACGTTTAGGCGTTAGATTCATCAGATTCTCCTTAGATTAAAATAATAATGCGATAGCTAAGATTGCTGCCGTAACAACAATCGTGAGAGCCCAGAAGCCTTTAACGATAGGCTCATCAGACATTTTCTTATCTTTCACAATAATACTGACGGCTTTTGGTGCAAGATTGAACCATGTGGTGGTGTGCAATAATGTTGCTGCCAAAGTAATAATGTTAATGATAAGAATGATTGGGTTACTTAAGAACCCAACAAAGCCAGCCCATGATTCAGGGCCACTCTTGAGTGCAAATACCCCATATAGGACTAAGATACTAAACCAGACTTGAAGGACTGAAGTACTTTCACGCATGATATAAAAGCGGTAAAAACCTAGCTTTTGCCACCAATCGCCCTTCATTTCCCTTACATAGGGTTTACGTTTTGTTGTCATGACTTCAATTCTCCTTATCGTGGCTTCAGCATGGCGATAACAAAGTCTTGCGCACTGGCAACTTTACCTTGTTGGATCGCACCCGCAGGGTCGACATGCTTAGGACAGACTTCAGAGCAGTAGCCTACAAACGTACAACTCCAGACACCATTGTCACCGTTTAACAAGGTCATGCGTTCTTTCGCACCATGGTCTCGGTTATCTAAATTGTAGCGCTCTGCCAATGTAATCGCGGCTGGACCGATGAACTCTGGGTTCAGTCCAAATTGTGGGCAAGCTGCATAGCACAGACCACAGTTGATACAGCCTGAGAATTGATGGTATTTCGCCATCTGGGCAGGCGTTTGCTTATTTGGGCCTTCAGAAGGTTTACGGTCATTACCGATAATGTACGGTTTGATCGCCTCTAAACGCTCAATAAAGTGAGTCATATCAACAACAAGGTCGCGCTCGATTGGGAAGTTACCTAATGGCTCAACTTTCATGCCTTGCGGGTATTCACGCAGGAATGTTTTACAAGCCAGTTTAGGCACTTTATCCACCATCATGCCACAAGAACCACAAATCGCCATACGACAGGACCAGCGGTAAGACAGATCTGGAGCGAGATTATCTTTGATATAGCCTAACGCATCTAACAAAGAAGTTTGCTCGTCGTAAGGGACATCATACGTCACCAAATGGGGCTCACTATCCGTTTCCGGATTGTAACGCATGATCTCCATTTTTAGGTGTTTCATATCATCCATTAGCTTGCTCCTTCTTCGCCTTATCTTGAGCTTCAGCTTCGGCACCGTAAACACGTTTAGCTGGCTGAGATTTCGTGATTTTCACGTCACTGTATTCTAAACGAGGGGAGCCCTCTGGGTTATAGAATGCCAAAGTATGTTTAAGGAAATTAACATCATCACGCTCAGTACAGCCTTCATCGAGACGTTGGTGTGCACCACGTGATTCTTTACGGTTGATTGCAGAGTGAGCCATACATTCCGCCACATCAAGGCCAAAGCCTAATTCAATGGTGTACAGTAGGTCAGTATTAAATACGCTGCTATGGTCGGTAATTTCGACATGTTTGAAGCGTTCTTTCAGCTCAGCAATTTTATCAACGGTTTTTTGCATTAATTCAGGAGTACGGTAGATACCGCAGCCTTCTTCCATTGAAATACCCATTTCGTCGCGGATTTTCGACCAGCTCTCTTTCCCTTTTTGGTTCATGAGCTTGCTGAGGTCAGCTTCGATATCACGAGTACGGGCTTCGATAGCATTTGCATTGGCTGGTGTTGCTTCAGCAGCATGGCGAGCAGCTTCTTCACCTGCCAGACGACCAAATACGACTAATTCAGCTAATGAGTTAGAACCTAAACGGTTTGCACCGTGCAAGCCAACAGAAGAACACTCACCGACAGCAAATAGGCCTTTGATGCGTGTTTCTGTGCGTTGATCCGTTTCGATACCACCCATAGTGTAGTGAGCGGTTGGGCGAACAGGAATTGGGTCTGTTACTGGGTCAACACCCACGTAGGCTTTCGCTAATTCACAAATAAATGGTAAACGCTCATGCAGTTTTTCTGCGCCAAGGTGGCGAAGATCTAAGTAAACAACATCACCGCGGTGGGTACTGATGGTGCGACCTGCACGCCATTCGTGCCAGAACGCTTGGGAAACTTTGTCACGTGGACCCAGTTCCATATATTTATTTTCAGGTTTACCTAGTGGAGTTTCAGGCCCCATTCCGTAGTCTTGCAGATAGCGATAGCCGTCTTTATTGACAAGGATCCCGCCCTCACCACGACAACCTTCGGTCATTAAGATACCAGAACCCGGTAACCCAGTTGGGTGATATTGAACAAATTCCATATCACGCAGCGGCACGCCATGGCGGAATGCGATACCCATACCATCACCGGTTACAATACCGCCATTGGTGTTGTAGCGATAAACGCGCCCAGCACCGCCAGTTGCCATCACGATGGCATTAGCACGGATCTGGACTTTTGTTCCTTCCATCATATTTAACGCGACAAGACCACGGACTTGGCCTTCATCAACAATGATATCGAGAACAAAATGTTCGTCAAAACGTTGGATTTGTGGATATTTTAATGAAGTTTGGAACAGGGTATGGAGCATGTGGAAGCCAGTTTTATCAGCAGCAAACCACGTACGCTCAATTTTCATTCCACCAAAACGGCGAACGTTAACTGAACCATCTGGTTTACGGCTCCACGGGCAGCCCCATAGCTCTAGTTGGGTCATTTCTGTTGGGCAGTGTTCGACAAAATAGTCGACAACATCTTGCTCACACAGCCAGTCCCCACCAGCTACAGTATCATTAAAATGATAGTCATAGGAGTCATGAGCCTGAGTAACTGCTGCTGATCCCCCCTCTGCGGCCACAGTGTGACTACGCATTGGGTATACTTTTGAGACCAGAGCAATCTTGATATTGGGATTTGCTTCAGCGGCAGCAATTGCTGCACGTAAGCCTGCGCCCCCGGCCCCGATAATCGCTAAATCGGCATTGAAGGTTTGCACTGCGCTTCTCCATTGTTCAAGTGTAAAATTGATAAATTCTTTTAAATACTTTTGATAATTAGCTACGTCATTTTCAGTTCAACTTAAAGTTAAACTACGAAATATCTGTTTTTTAATAGTAAATAATATAATAGCTAATAATGACTTATCATGCTGTGAATTATAGCGAATAGTACTCAAGATAAATTTGATATAGAGGGGGGTTTTGGCCAAATTTAGCGATAAAGTGTGAGGTAGATCTTCTTTTTATAAATTGTTTTTACATTGCTCGATTTTCTAGGCTGTTAACATCGAATAAAAAGGAATTTCAAATAATTATCATTAAATTCACATAAAATCTTAGCGTATAAAACCAAGGAAATTAGTCAGGTTTTACCAATAATAAGTGAATAATACTATTATTATAGCTGAAGAGTTTCATTCATATTGAATGCTAATTTGCGAGGAGTCTCACTGTTTATTTTTAGAAGAAGTTCAATTTCGAAGAGAAAATTTTAAAATAGATTGAGAAAGCGAATCGTTTCGCTTTTCTAGTAACAGCTATGTCACATAATATAAGAAATAATCATGTTTTAGGCTGTTTTCTTTACGCCTTCCCATCAGCTTATGTAAAGCTAAAAGCAAAGGCTTTGCCTAATCGTATAAAGCAAGAGATAATCTGGTTATCTCTACTTACTCATCATGTCGACAGTTACAAGTACTTACGCCCAGATAAATGTGCATTATCAGTGTAAATGCATTGTGTGTTGCAAGTGAGGTGGGTACACTGCACGACTAAGTTTATTTTGGAGTCATCTTAATGAGTGATATAGCGAATTGGCAGCCAACCGCCCCCATCGCTAACCTGTTACAGCGCGCAAAAATAATTGCGGAAGTCAGACGTTTTTTTACTGATCGCTGTGTACTTGAAGTCGAAACCCCCGCAATGAGTCAGGCAACAGTCACTGACATTCATCTTGTTCCATTTGAAACGCGTTTTGTGGGTCCTGGTGCGGCACAAGGCATTAATTTATATTTAATGACTAGCCCTGAATACCACATGAAACGCTTATTAGCGGCAGGTAGTGGCCCTATCTATCAGTTAGGTCGTAGCTTTAGAAATGAAGAAGCAGGGCGACATCATAACCCTGAATTTACCATGTTAGAGTGGTATCGTCCGCATTTTGATATGTATCGTTTGATTAATGAAGTGGATGATTTACTGCAACAAGTTTTAGAATGTGAGAGTGCAGAGCTACTTTCTTACCAACAAGCGTTTTTACGTTATTTGGATATTGACCCGCTGTCCGCTGAAAAAAGCGAATTACGTGAGGTTGCAGCCCGTTTAGATTTGAGCAATATCGCGGATCAGGAAGAAGATAAAGATACCTTACTTCAACTGCTATTTACCATGGGCGTTGAGCCTCATATTGGTAAAGAAAAGCCTGCAGTCGTGTATCATTTCCCTGCGACTCAAGCTTCTCTTGCGGTGATTAGCACGGAAGACCACCGCGTAGCTGAGCGTTTTGAGGTGTATTATAAAGGGATGGAACTGGCGAATGGTTTCCATGAACTCACCGATGCAAGCGAACAACGCCAGCGATTTGAACAAGACAACCGTAAGCGTGCGGCAATGGGGCTCCCTACTGCGCCTATTGATGAGCACTTATTGGCGGCTTTAGAGCATGGTTTACCCGATTGTTCTGGTGTAGCAGTTGGGGTTGATAGGCTGATAATGATTGCATTAAATGCAGACAAAATCAGTGATGTGATCGCATTCCCTGTCACTATTGCTTAAATAAGGCGGTTAACTTGAAGAGAATGCAGCCAAATGAAATGGCTGCATTCTTGTTTTTGGTTCAGAAAACTATTTTTGCTTCTGCTGTTCTAAGAACTTAACCCCTAAGTCAGGGAAGTCTGTGAAGGCGCCATCGACATCGGCTTGGTTATAAATAATGTCATAAAGCTGTTGCCCATCTTTGGCGTATTTTGGCAGCTTATCAACACGGATAGTGAATGGATGAACTGCCATTTTATTATCATGAGCTTCTTTAACCATGCCATTCACTTTGATATTAGTTGGCGTAGATTCTTCACTAATTAGCATATGATAATCAGGGCCAATACCATCAGCATAGGTCGCAATTTCTTTCATGGCGCCGGGTTTCATCATCCAATCATAATTGTAATTAACCCAAGTTCCGTCAGGTTTTTGCTCTTGAGTTTCATTCCAATCGGTGTAAGCAATCAATTGAATTAATTTAAGATCCATTCCCATTTCTGGCATCAAGGTATTTTTGATACGTTTTAGGTCATTAGGGTCAAATGACTGTAGATAAACGTTGGAATCCTTGGTGGTATAGCCATACTCTTTAAGGACTTCGAGTGTTTTTTTGGTGATATCTTTGCCTTCTTGTAAGTGGAACCAAGGGGCTTTAATTTCTGGGTAGATACCAATATTCTTACCCGTTGACTTGTTTAATCCCTGAACAAATTCAATCTCTTCTTGGAAAGTATGAACGCGGAAGTCTGATTTGCCCATTGGGAAGCGGTTCGGATAGCTTTGCACTTTTTTACCATCAACAATATCAAATCCTTCTGTAAAATTGAGTGATTTGATTTCATCAAGGGTAAAGTCAATCGCATAGTAACGGCCATCTTTACGAGCGCGGTCAGGGAAACGTTCAGCAACATCTGTCACGCGATCGAGATAATGGTCATGTAAGACCACGAGCTCGTTATCTTTCGTCATAACTAAATCTTGCTCAAGAAAATCAGCACCTTGTGCGTAAGCCATTGCTTTTGCAGGTAGGGTATGTTCCGGTAAGTAACCACTTGCACCACGATGTGCAATGACAACTTTACTTGAAGCTTGAGCTACAGCAGACACTGACATCACTAAAACCATACTAGCCACCAATGTTTTTAATGGAAAGCTCATGATTATATCTCCTTGGCACTTTATTTGGGTAAAAAAATGGGCTACATCATTTTTTGATATAGCCCACGAGTCTAGCGATTAACAATGAACATTTGATGAATGTTTATTGTGAGTTTGCTAATTCGCGTTTATGTTTGCTTTCGCTCAACATCACGATAAACAGTAGAACAACGGCCAGTGCTGAACCACCGATCATGACTGCGAAGCCACCGTCCCAACCGAAGTAGTCTACGGTATAACCAACGATAGCACTTGCTGCTACAGAACCACCGAGGTAGCCGAACAAGCCTGTGAATCCTGCGGCTGTACCTGCTGCTTTTTTCGGTGCAAGTTCAAGGGCGTGCAAACCAATCAACATAACAGGACCATAGATTAGAAAACCGATGATCAACATACATGCCATATCAACATTTGGGTTACCAGCTGGGTTCATCCAGAACACGATAGTTGCAATGGTTACCAGAACCATGAAGAACACACCAGTGGCTCCACGGTTACCACGGAAGACTTTATCCGACATCCAACCACACAGTAACGTACCTGGGATACCTGCGTATTCATATAAGAAGTAAGCCCATGAAGATTTGTCCATTGCGAAGTGTTTAACTTCACGCAGGTAAGTTGGAGACCAGTCCAAAACACCATAACGCAGTAAGTAAACGAACACGTTCGCAATCGCAATCATCCATAATAGTTTGTTAGGGAAAACATACTTCATGAAGATTTCTTTTGCAGTTAACTCTTGCTCATCTGATGCTTTATAGTCAGTTGGATAGTCGTTTTTGTACTCTTCAATTGGAGGAAGACCACAAGATTGCGGGGTGTCGCGCATTAACGCAAATGCAATGATTGCAACAAGGATAGCAGCCAATGCAGGCATATACAGCGCAGCTTTCCAGTCGTTAAACCATGCCATACCTAACATGAACAGTAATGGAGGGATACCACCACCGACGTTGTGTGCACAGTTCCAAACCGAAACGATACCGCCACGTTCTTTTTGTGACCACCAGTGAACCATGGTACGCCCACAAGGAGGCCAACCCATACCTTGGAACCAACCACAAAGGAACAGTAATACGAACATTACCATGATGCTTGATGTTGCCCATGGTACGAAGCCCATAATTAACATCACTGCGGAGGCGAGAATCAAACCTGCTGGTAAGAAATAACGCGGGTTTGCACGGTCGGAAAACGACCCCATGATAAATTTAGAAAATCCGTAAGCAATTGAGATCCCTGATAATGCAAAACCAAGGTCACCTTTAGAGAAACCTTGTTCAACAAGATATGGCATCGCTAACGCAAAGTTCTTTCGGACTAGATAATACGCTGCGTAACCAAAGAAAATACCCATGAAGATCTGCCAGCGAAGCTTACGATAGACAGGATCTATCTTATCCGCTGGCAGCCTCTCTATATGAGGTGCTGGTTTAAAAATGCTTAACATATACGCCTCCGATGGCATGCTAATTTTTATTTACACTTCCATTTCTCTATTTCAGAGAAATATTGAGTGTTTATTATTGGTGAAGTAACAAAAACGAAAGTAATCGAGTAATTTAAGAGTCTTTATTTTCTTAATTGCTCTAAATTGTAGGCGTTAAAAAACAATTTATCTGTAATCCAACGCACAATTATTGATTTTGTTTATGAAGTTGCATAGTAAATGACATTTGTGAATAGAATGGAACTAGAAATGTTAATTATTTTGTGATTCTCATCACGATTTTGTTCTTTTGAACACTGAATATGCATCAATTGCTTTCGTTTTTGTTCCTTATCAAACATTGATCGCGTTTCTGGGCTATATTTAATAATAGATTATAAAAATAGAATCTATACTTATCGATTATAGAAATGTTTATTAATGTGAGGAATGCGACATGAATGGCTCATCTGTGACTGAGACGGATGTCATCATTATTGGTGGTGGCGCAACAGGTGCAGGAGTCGCTCGTGACTGCGCTCGCCGAGGTCTAAGAACTGTTTTACTCGAAAGGCATGATATTGCGACTGGCGCGACAGGGCGTAACCATGGGTTACTTCATAGTGGCGCGCGTTATGCAGTCACAGATGGTGAATCCGCCAGAGAATGTATAGAAGAGAACAAGATTTTAAAACGTATCGCGCATCACTGTATAGAGCGAACTGATGGTTTGTTTATTACTTTACCTGAAGACAGCTTAGAGTATCAGCAACAATTCATTACGGCTTGCCAAGCTGCGGGTATTGATGCGACTGCAATTGACCCCAAAGAGGCTATTCGCCTTGAACCTTCTGTTAACCCACATCTAATAGGTGCGGTTCGTGTTCCTGATGGCACGGTTGACCCATTCCGTTTGACTGCGGCAAATATGTTAGATGCCAGAGAGCATGGCGCGAAAGTGTTAACTTATCATGAAGTTATTGGTTTGATTCGTGATGGCGACACCGTACGTGGCGTTACGGTTTATGATCACCACGCCAAGAAGCAATATGATATTTACGCGGAAATTGTCGTCAATGCAGGCGGGATCTGGGGGCAAAAAATCGCAGAGTATGGCGAATTAAAAATTAAAATGTTCCCTGCGAAAGGGGCGCTATTAATTTTAGGCCATCGCTTGAACAACATGGTGATAAACCGTTGCCGCAAACCTGCAGATGCCGATATTTTAGTTCCCGGCGATACGATTTCCCTGATTGGGACCACATCGACTCATATTGAATATGACCAAATTGATAATATGTATGTCACCCCTGAAGAGGTGGATATTCTTATTCGTGAAGGTTCAATGCTATCGCCAGCACTTGCAACAACACGTATTTTACGTGCATATGCAGGTGTTCGGCCATTAGTTGCCAGTGATGATGACCCATCAGGGCGTAATGTCAGCCGCGGTATTGTGCTGTTAGACCATGCTAAACGCGATGGCTTAGAAGGGTTTATCACTATCACTGGTGGTAAGTTAATGACATATCGTCTGATGGCTGAGTGGGCTACTGATAAAGTTTGTGAAAAATTAGGCCACAGTGCCAAGTGTACAACAGCAGAAGCGCCACTACCGGGCTCGCAACATAGTGCAGAAGAAGCCTTACGCAATGTTGTTTCTATCCCAGCCCCTATTCGTGGCTCAGCGGTTTACCGTCATGGTGACAGGGCTTCTGCAATTCTCAGTACGGATAGGCTCGATAAAAGTTTAGTTTGTGAGTGTGAAGCCGTTACTGCTGGTGAAGTACGCTATGCCGTTAATTCATTAACGGTGAATAATTTACTTGATTTAAGGCGTCGTACTCGTGTGGGGATGGGAACTTGCCAAGGTGAATTATGTGCTTGCCGTGCTGCGGGGTTACTCAATCGTTTTAATGTCACAACGCCTCATGAAACAGAGCAACAACTGAGTCACTTCCTTAATGAACGTTGGAAAGGTGTACGTCCAATTGCTTGGGGTGACGCATTGCGTGAAAGTGAATTTACCAGCTGGGTATATCACGGGTTATGTGGCATGAATGAAGCGACACTTGGCAAGGATGCACAGAAGGAGGCGGACAATGAAATATGATGTAGTGGTAATGGGCGGCGGTTTAGCTGGATTAATGAGCGGTATCCGTTTGACCCAGTCTGGTCTATCTTGTGCAATTGTTAGTGCAGGGCAAAATGCATTACATTTTTCATCAGGCTCCTTGGATTTATTAACCCATTTACCAAATGGACAAGTGGCTGAAAAACCACTAGAAATGCTTGATGCGCTAAAGGAACAGGCGCCAGCACACCCTTATAGTTTAATCGGAAAGACGCAAGTTACTGAGCTAGCGCATATGGCTCAGTCAATATTGCAGCAAGCAGGAGTTCATTTAAAAGGCTCTTGTGAAGAAAACCATTATCGTATTACACCTCTGGGCCATAAACGGATGACTTGGCTTAGTCCTGAGTCTGTTCCGACTGTCGGTTTGCACCATAAAATGGATGTTAGCAAGATTGCTGTGGTTGGTATCGAAGGTTTCTTGGATTTTCAACCTCAGATGGTGGCTGATGAGCTACAACGTGAGGGGTTACAAGCAACATCGCATTATGTGCATTTACCATTATTAGACCGATTAAGAGAAAACCCGAGTGAGTTTAGAGCGGTTAATGTTGCTCGTTGGCTTGATAGACCAGAAAATATGGCACAAATGGTTGCTGAAATTTCTCCGTTGGTCACAGATGCAGAGGCGATTTTTATGCCAGCCTGTATCGGACTCGATAGCGATGAACCTTTACATGAATTACAAATGAGCTTAGGTAAGCCATTATTTTTACTACCGACTCTTCCTCCTTCGCTATTGGGGATTCGTTTGCATGAAATGTTACTGCGTCAGTTCCGTCGCCAAGGTGGAATTGTGATGCCTGGTGATAAAGTTACCGCTGTGAATTGTGTTGATGGCCGAATTGAATCTGTCCAGACTCGTAATCATGGCGATATCTCTTTAAAAGCTAAGCATTTTGTTCTGGCGACGGGAAGCTTTTTTAATAATGGTTTGGTGGCAGAGTTTGACCGTGTCTATGAGCCTTTGATGCAATTGGACCTGTGTGAAATTTCAGAACGTGCAAAATGGACTAACAAAGAGTTTTTCGCTTCCCAGCCCTATATGGCTTTTGGTGTGAAAACCGATGAAAAACTACGCGCACAAAAAGAGGGGAAAGCCATTTCTAATCTTTATGTAGCCGGCGCTGTTTTAGGCGGTTTTGACCCTCTCACTCAAGGTTGTGGTGCGGGCGTATCGATAATTAGCGCATTATATGCCGCTAATGAAATTATTAATGAACTGAGTAAGAATAAAACTATGCAGGTGGAGGTGGCACAATGAGTATTCAAGATGCAAGCTTTGAAAGCTGTATTAAATGCACTGTGTGTACCACTTATTGCCCTGTTGCAAAGGTTAATCCTCTGTATCCTGGCCCTAAGCAAGCAGGGCCAGACGGTGAGCGTTTACGCTTAAAAGATCCGATGCTGTATGACGAAGCGTTGAAATATTGTACTAACTGCAAGCGTTGCGAAGTCGCTTGTCCATCAGATGTGAAGATTGGCGATATTATTGCTCGTGCGCGTAATACTTACAGCCAACAGAAACCTAAAATTCGTGATGCTATTCTCAGCCATACGGATTTAATGGGGTCGTTATCGACGCCATTTGCACCAGTTGTCAATACTATTACAGGGTTAAAACCTGTACGTCAAATCCTTGATAAAGCATTGAAAATAGACCACCGCCGTGAATTACCTAAATATTCGTTTGGGACTTTCCGCCGTTGGTATGCAAAACAAGCCGCTGAACAAGCTAAATTTGAAGAGCAAGTTGCGTTCTTCCATGGCTGTTATGTGAATTATAACCACCCTCAATTAGGTAAAGACTTAATTAAAGTCTTTAACGGCATGAATATTGGTGTTCAGCTACTTAAACGTGAAAAATGTTGTGGTGTGGCATTAATAGCCAATGGCTTTATGAAACAGGCTAAGCGCCAAGCCAATGTTAATTTAGAGTCATTGCAAGAAACTATCCTTGAAAAACATGTACCTGTTGTTGCAACTTCATCAACCTGTACGTTTACCATCCGTGATGAATATACGCATGTACTTGATGTTGATACTTCTGCAATGAGGGATAACATCGAGCTCGCAACGCGTTATATTTATCGTTTACTTGAAGAAGGGCGTGAACTCAAACTGAAACATACGCCTTTAAAAGTGGCTTATCACACACCATGCCATATGGAAAAAATGGGGTGGTCTTCCTATACGTTAGAGTTAATTAAACGTGTACCAGGGGTTGAGCTAATTGTGTTGGATTCACAATGTTGTGGTATCGCAGGAACCTATGGTTTCAAAAAAGAAAACTATGAGGTTTCTCAAGGAATAGGGGCAGGGCTGTTCCGTCAAATTGAAGAAAGTGGTGCGGATATGGTGATTACAGACTGCGAAACTTGTAAGTGGCAGATTGAGATGTCGACGAGTAAGAAGTGTGAGCACCCGATTTCACTTCTAGCAAAAGCTTTGTGATCTGTTACTTATCGAATTGTAGGGTTGTTATTTTTTGTTTTAGCTCAGTTAAACTTATTTGGAGATAGCATATAACTATCTCCTTTTTTTGTTTTTAGTGTTGATTGGCTAACTGTTTTTTATCTGAGTTTGCAAAGAAAGACTTCAAGATAAAGTTCAAAAGCACACCATAAGCAGGCAAGAAAAATAGCATGCAAATAAGTAGCTTAAAGACATAGTCAACTAAAGCAATCTCTACCCAATTTGCAGCCATAAATGGATCGCTACTACGGAAAAAAGCAATAAAGAAAAAGGCGATAGTGTCAATCAAGTTACCAAAGAACATTGCACAGGCAGGTGCTACATACCAACGTGCATTTTGGCGTAATCGATTGAAAACACTGACATCTAATATTTGACCCAGTACATAAGCCATAAAACTCGCTGCGGCAATACGTGCTACAAATAAGTTAAATTCAGATAATGCGGTAAAACCTTGCCATTCACCTTGGAAATATAAAGCTGAAATAACGTATGAAATCAGTAATGCGGGCAGCATAACTGCAGTGATAATTCTGCGTGCAAGCGGCGCGCCATAAATACGAACGGTTAAATCAGTAGCTAAGAAAATAAATGGAAAAGTAAATGCACCCCAAGTGGTATGGAAGCCAAAAATATTAATTGGCAACTGCACGAGGTAGTTACTAGAAGTAATGATTAAAATATGAAATAACGAAAGCCAAATTAACGCAGTGGCTTTTTGCTGCGCAGTAAAATCAAACATATTGTACCTTTTTAGTCACAATGGGGTGAGGGAACCCATGAAATACATCCCAACACTTGGGAGCAGCGCATCATACTCTTGTTGCGCAACAAATGCAAAACTGTTCATTTATCAATGGATATTTTATTATATAATCAGTCTATTGATCCCTTTTAGAAGTGTTTTTTAATGTCTGATTTATTTGCTAACCCAACGAAAACCCTTGATACACTAGGGCTGCGTTGCCCTGAGCCTGTGATGTTAGTGCGTAAAACGGTTCGTAACATGGCCGATGGTGAAACGTTGTTAATTATTGCTGATGACCCAGCAACCACACGTGATATCCCAGGTTTTTGCCGCTTTATGGAGCATGATTTATTAGCAGTAGAGGCTGACAACGCACCATATCGTTATTTGTTGCGTAAAAAATCGAGCTAGTTGTTACTAGCTAATTTCTTTTTGTATGTTAATCCCTGCCAAGAGGTAGGGATATTATTGTAGGCTTAATACTTCCTGATAGCTTAACCCAGTAAGTTGGCAGATAAGTTCAATACTTGTACCAAGTTGCAAACCTTTAAGTGCAACTTCATGTTGTTTTTTGTTTGCTCCAATATCAATGCCTCTATTTACACCAATATCAATGCCTCTATTTACGCCAATATCAATGCCTCTATTTACACCAATATCAATTCCCTCTTGTAACCCTTGATTTTTTAATCGTTGCGCGATGTTCATAATAGCCTCTTGGTTATTTTCTAATTGGTATATAAGTTGATTAACCACTGTCTCAAAATGAGGTGAATCCATAGTAATAAATAAATAGTTGAAAATAGTGATGATGTCATCACTATGATGATAATTTTGATTCATCGCTTCAGCTAGTAACTGCGTGACTTTTTCTATGTTATCTCTTAAGTCTCTGTGCTTCATTGCGAGTTCCATGACGGCAACTTTGCGATGATTTACGAGTTCGTTATCATCAATAACAGTAATATCAACGAGCGGAAATGGCTGACTATATAAGTTTGATGCAATTTCTGGCCATGGGAAACAGTGTGTCCATGGTTTAGCATATGGATAAGGCGTTATCTTCCCATGATAAAATAAAACAGGCACAACCAGCGGTAGATCACGATGACCTTGTTGTAAATGTTGGTTCATGGCAAGGAATGCATAATGCATCATTCTCCAACCCATTAGTTTATCTGGTGTTGATTGGTGCTCAACTAACATATAAATATACCCTTCACCTTGCTGTGTCTCGACAGTGTAGAGAACATCTGAAAGACGAGTGCGTAGCTGGTTATCAATGAAAGAAGAGTTTGTTATCGCTAATGTTTTGAAATCACATAATTGCTTAATATGGCCGGGTAAATGGATATCAAAAAAATCACGTGCATTATCAATTTTAGACATAAACCCTTTAAATGCAGCATCATGTGGTGTTGAACTGTGATTTTTTACCATGCCAAGTACCTGCTAAACGTCATGCCGAAATAATCTATTTACAAAACGTATTTTAGCGAAGATTGAGACTGATGGAGAAAAAGTTAGTCCTAATTCTCTAATTAAGATTGTATTTAACATATTGTAATACAACAAAATATTGGAATGGTTGTAAATAAAAACGCCACTAAGTGTGGCGTTTAAATCAATTGGTATAAATTATTTTTTCACTTGAGGTAACTTGACTCGCAGTAAACGTACAGCGTTCGCAGTGACGAGTGCTGTTGCACCTGAATCAGCAAGTACGGCGACCCAAAGCCCGGTAATTCCCAATAAACTGGTCACCAGAAATATTGCTTTTAGCCCCAAGGCAATCGCTATATTTTCACGAATAATTTTCCGAGTCGCACGAGATAATGCAATAATCTCTGCAAGTCCAGTCAAACGGTTATGGGTTAATGCAGCATCGGCGGTCTCTAATGCCACATCAGTACCACTACCCATGGCAACACCGATACTAGACGCTTTCATTGCAGGGGCATCGTTAATACCATCACCGACCATCATTGTGCTGTGGTTACGATTAAGGGCCATAACTGCCGTCACTTTATCTTCTGGTAATAACCCTGCGCGGTATTCCATGCCTAATTGGTCTGCAATAGCGCTTGCAGCACGAGGGTTATCGCCTGTTAGCATTACAGCATTCACATTGAGCGCTTTCAGCATGCTCATCGTATCTACTGCATCGCTGCGCAATGTATCTTGCAGTGCGGTTAAACCAATTACGCGGTCATTTTCGAGTGTGACAACAACCGTTTTTCCTTCAGCTTCTAATGTTTCGACCTTATTTTGCCATTCACTATCGAGTGGAATATCAAGGCGGTTTGGCGAACTCACTAGTATACGCTTACCATCAAGTACACCCTCCACTCCTTTTCCAGCCAATGCTTTACGATCTTGTGCTTCAACAATGCCTAACGATAACGCCTCTGCTTTATTCACCACCGCTTTTGCCAGAGGATGATGTGAACCCACTTCAACGGAGGCGGTAATTTGGACTAATTCAATTTCGGTCATGCCTTCTACAGGAATAAGGTCAGTGACATGAGGTTTACCTTCCGTGAGTGTGCCTGTTTTATCTAAAGCAATTGTCGTGATAGTGCCCAGTTGTTCAAGTGCCGCACCGCCTTTAATTAATGCACCTCGGCGTGTTGCTGTTGCCAGTGCAGACGTTATCGCCGCAGGGGTTGAAATCACTAATGCACAAGGACAACCGATTAATAACAGTGTTAAACCTCGGTAAATCCAAGTCTCCCATGGTGCACTGAAGAATATTGGTGGAATAATAATCACTAGTGCTGAAATAAGCATAATGATTGGGGTATAAACTCGACTAAAGCTGTCAATAAAGCGTTCTATCGGCGCACGGCGTTCTTCAGCTTCCTCAATTAGCTGTAAAATGCGGTCAATCGCATTTTGACCTTGCTCTGATACCACCTGCATTTGAACGGCTCTATCAATAGATAAGCAGCCTGCAGCCACCTTTTCACCGACATTACGCTCTACAGGAACGGACTCACCTGTTAACGCACTTTCATCAAAGCTGGCAAAACCTGACACTAACACCGCATCGGTAGGTAAACGCCCACCCGGTGCAATCTCAATAATGTCTCCTGGTCGTAATTGCGCAACAGGAATCGTTGTTTTTTGCCCATCTTTGATTAAAACGGCGTCTTCTGGTACCAGTGCCATTAAGGCGCTAACCCCTCGTCGGGCCCTTCCGGCAGAATAGGATTCCAACATTTCGCCTAACATAAACAGTAAGATAACCATTGCGGCTTCTTCTGTTGCTTGAATAAAGATTGCGCCTATTGCGGCAACGGACATCAAAGTTTCGATAGCAAAAGGGGAACCCGTTCTCATTAAGCGCAATGATTTACGTGCGATCGGGTATAACCCAAATAGAGTGGTTAAAATAAAGGCGATATTACCCAACTGTGGATTGATAAACTCAATTCCCCAACTAATCGCCATTAAAATCGCTAATATAATAACGGGCTTAGCTTCATTGAGTAAGCTTTGTGGTGGCGCGATAGTTGCCGCACTGTTGCCACCGACTTCAAGTAATTCATAACCCGCAGTTTCAACGGTAGAACGCACTGCTGTACTAATATCGGTGTTGGCATCAACCACCAGTTTTTCCGTAGCAAATAACACTTTAGCTTGTTTTACTTCACTTATTTGCCTAACTGCAGTTTCAATTTTGTTTGCACAGCTTGGGCAATCCATACCACGGATGATCCAGCTAAAGCGCTGGCCTGCCGCTTGGGTAGGCTCAACTTCATTGCTGATATCCGCAGTTAACCCGCAGCTATTGCCATGTTTGTGATCATGACCAGTATGGTCATTGGCGGCGTGATCATGAGTTGAATGACACTCACCACTGTGCCGGTGAGTGCCTTCATCGTCGTCAGGATGTTTCTTCACACTGCCATGTTCATGAGTATGTGAGTCATCACTAACTTTTTGGCTATTGCCCGCTACAGTAGATGAACAGCAACTGTTGCTAGAGCAGCAGCTACTTGTGTGATTATGTGTTTCTTTATGGGAATGTGAGTGCATAAGCGCCCCCTTATCAAACAATGTGTTCTATCATTGTGGATAAGTTTACACTCTGGAGTCTACTCCAGAGTCAAACAAAAATAGGGCGGCCAATTGATAAAATTCTCAAATAGCACTTTTTATCAATTGGCATGGTATGACTAAAAGGTGTGATTATAAGTAAATCGCTCGCACAATGAAAAATTGCCCAAGGAAGTATAGTGCTGCAACAACGGCTTTTGAGGCTTTAAAGGGAATACGGAATCGAGCAATTAGCCAAATACAGTTAGAAAGAAATAGCAGTGATGCGCCAATCATGATTGAGAAGTTGTATTCACGACCGAGACCAAAATATTGGTCACCAGCAACCCATGCCATAATCATGCACATTATTAATGATGCAAAAACAATAGCTTGTAGGCCTTCAAGCTTGCCCCAAATGAAAACTAAAGTAACGGCAGCGACAATCAGAGGTGCGGCAAGCCAAGGTAGATAGAGCCCGAAATTAAATTGCATTCCGAAGCTGATGGTATAAATCAAATAACTCAAGAACATCAACGCGACGGAAGCTAGTAAGTGCTCACTTGAAAGCATGCGAGAAAGATCTGCAACGAGAGAAACTAGCAGCCCCGCAAGAATAAGATAATTTTGCAGGTTAAGGTCGTCGGAGCTCCAACCCCAAAGTAATAAAAGTAGCAGTGTGATTGGGCGAAATAACCAACGTTGCCACCCGGGTCCTCGATAGGCGGCATCGACATATAACCAACCGGAAAAGAGTACAGCGAGGAATGGCCAACTAATCATATACACATCCTTATATGTTCAATGAATGACACGGCAGGGATCCGGTAACTTAGAAACGTGTCCTGTTTAGTTAAATAAGATAAACTATCATGACGGACTTTTTAAGCAAAATGCACACATTATGAATAAGCCAATATTACTGATTATCGTTTTAGCGATTATTGCGGTGCTCGCCACTAAGCGTTTTTTTGACCAACGCAAGCAAAATGAACTTAATGATAACGCTTTGCCTGTAAGCTACTTAGTAAAGGTTGATAGCAAAAAAGACTACCCTTATCCTAACATGCGTTCTCGAGAGCGGGATGTTGTTTCACCTGAAACTTTTCGCTATGAGATTCACTTTAAAACGCTATCAAGCGGCGAAATTATTAAAACTATTGTAACGGAAGAACAGTATCAAGGCGTTGAGCTTGGCCATGAAGGCAAGCTCATTATGCAAGGTACTCGGTTTATTCGTTTTGAGCCAGCGTAGAATAAGTTATTCACCTGATTGTTTTTTCTTTGCTTCTTCTAAATCGGCTTTATTTTTTTTCTGCATGGCTAGCATTTCGAATACGCCAAAAAAGAAAATGCGTAATTGAACTAAACCAGAGATTTTCTCTCCTTTTGGCAGCGTTGCTTTTAGGAAAATAGTTTGTAGTGCGTGCATGAAAATCATAAAAACCATTGCAATATCCATAAAATATTTCAATGGTTTAGGGAATGGGTGGACGAGATTAAAGACCATAAAGCCCCAAACGCAAATCATGAGCAGGCGTCCAATATTTATAAACATGTTTTTGTCCCTAAAGTGAAGTTCGAATAAAAAGGCGATATGCGACTTGCCCTGCTATTTTTTCGCGATGAAGTTGCCAATTAGCTGGGATGTCAGTAAGTGGTGACTCCGCTTCTGACTCAACGTATATCCAGCTTTCTTCAGCTAACCATTGGTTTTTTTCTAACAATTGAATGGTTTCATTGAGCAGCCCTTTGCGAAATGGTGGGTCAATGAAAACGACGTCAAAAGGTATACCTGCTTGGCTTAAAAAATTTAGGCTATTGTGATTCACTACGGTTGCGTTATCGGCTTGTAAGCGAGCTTTATTTTCAGCCAGTAATTGTGCGTTTTGTTTATCGAGCTCAATAAAGGTGACCGTTTCTGCAAAACGAGAAAGTGCTTCAAAGCCCAGAGAACCACTGCCTGCGAAGCAATCTAAGCAACGCGCATCCCGAATAATTGGCATCAACCAGTTAAATAATGTTTCTTTAATTCTGTCTGTGGTTGGGCGCAAGCCCTCACTATCACGAACTGGCAGCTTTCTTCCGCGCCATTTCCCACCGATAATACGAATTTGCCCTAAAGAGGGAGATTGTGGTTTTTTTGCCATAATGTTTATTGTTGCTTAACGGGTTTATGTACTTAAATTTGATTGTTACTATTGTATACCTGTCAGGCGATAAGTTGCAGTGTTGTTATCTCTGATTGGCTGTATTTCAATTATAGTGCTTCATTTTCACAGTTTTAACACGAAAATTCAGATTAAATTGGCAGGATTTTTCTTTCAGATATGTGTTGCTGAGCGATGAAATGGTAGACTGCATATAATTTTATTGCGATTTGATTATCGAGTGCCATATTTTTACCGCGAGGAGTGTAGTGGCAAATGGCTAAAGACAAGAAAAAAGGTTTTTTCTCATGGTTGGGGTTTGGGCGTAAAAATGAAGAAGAAACCCAGCAACAAGAAGCTCAACAGAATGATAATGATATAGTCAAGGACGTTGAAAAACAATCAACCCATGAAGCTGCGGTAGATGCCGCAACAGCCGAAGTAGAACGCCAACATCAAGCAGAGCAAGCCGCGATTAAAGCCGCTGAAGACGAAGCTGAACGTCAGTATGAAGCACTGCAAGCTGAGATTGAGGCAGCAACAGAGCAAGCAGAACGTGAGCGAGAAGCGAAACTAGCAGAACTCCAAGCCGCCCAAGAGCAAGCAGAACAAGCGCGTCAGGAAGCCCAAGAGAAAAAACTAGCGGAAGAAAAAGCTGAGCGTGAGCGTCAAGAAGCTGAAGCAATGCGTATTGCTGAAGAAGAAATGGAACGTCAGCGTCAGCTTGAGCTAGCTGCGATTCAAGCGGCAGAGGAGGCCGAAGAGCAACGCCGTCAGGCGGAGTTAGCTGTCATTCAAGCAGCCGAAGAACACGCGGAACGTGAGCGCCAAGCAGCAGAAGTCGCACGTTTAGCCGAAGAACAAGCGGAACGTGAACGCCAAGCAGCAGAAGCGGCACGTTTAGCCGAAGAACAAGCAGAACGCGAACGCCAAGCAGCAGAAGCGGCACGCTTAGCCGAAGAACAGGCTGAACGCGAGCGCCAAGCAGCAGAAGCGGCACGCTTAGCCGAAGAACAGGCTGAACGCGAGCGCCAAGCAGCAGAAGCGGCACGTTTAGCGGAAGAACAAGCCGAACGCGAGCGCCAAGCAGCAGAAGCAGCACGTTTAGCGGAAGAACAAGCCGAACGCGAACGTCAAGCAGCCGAAGAAGCCCGTTTAGCCGAAGAACAAGCGGAACGTGAGCACCAAGCAGCAGAAGAAGCGAGAATTGCAGAGGAAGAAGCTGAAGCTGAGCGCTTACGTTTAGAAGAAGAAAAAAATAATTCACCAACAGAGCAAGAAAAACCTAAAAAAGAAGGTTTCTTTGCTAGGCTAAAGAAAGGGTTATTAAAAACTCGCCAGAATTTAGGTTCAGGTTTTTTTGGGCTGTTTTCAGGTAAAAAAATTGATGATGACTTATTTGAAGAGCTAGAAGAACAGCTATTGATTGCCGATGTCGGGGTTGATACCACTCGTAAAATCATTGATAACTTAACGGCACATGCAAGCCGTAAAGAACTCAAGGATGCAGAAGCGTTATATGGCAAATTGCGTGAGGAAATGTCTGATATTTTAGCGAAAGTGGATAAACCACTCGTGATTGAAGATAAAAAACCCTATGTTATTCTTATGGTTGGTGTTAATGGGGTCGGGAAAACGACTACAATTGGTAAATTAGCACGTCAATATCAGTCGGAAGGAAAAAGCGTCATGTTAGCCGCGGGGGACACTTTCCGTGCAGCAGCCGTTGAGCAACTTCAAGTATGGGGTGAGCGTAATAAGATCCCTGTGGTAGCCCAACATACTGGTGCAGACCCTGCATCTGTTATTTTTGATGCGATTCAATCAGCACAAGCGAAAGGGGTTGATGTTTTAATTGCAGATACCGCTGGACGTTTACAAAATAAATCGCACTTGATGGAAGAGTTGAAAAAAATTGTTCGGGTAATGAAAAAACTCGATGAAAATGCTCCCCATGAAATTATGTTAACGCTAGATGCAAGTACTGGACAAAATGCGGTAAGTCAGGCAAAACTTTTTGATGATGCGGTCGGTCTAACAGGTATCACATTGACTAAACTCGATGGCACAGCAAAAGGTGGCGTAATTTTCTCTATTGCCGACCAATTTGGTATTCCAATTCGTTATATTGGTATTGGTGAGGGTATTGAAGATTTACGTCCATTTAAAGCAGATGACTTTATCGAGGCTCTATTTGCCCGAGAGGAATAATTTTCGATGATTCGCTTTGAACACGTTAGTAAAGCTTATCGCGGTGGCCGCCAAGCACTCCAAGGGGTTGATTTTCATCTTCAACCTGGAGAAATGGCATTTCTAACAGGCCATTCAGGCGCAGGTAAAAGTACATTACTTAAACTGATTTGTGGTATTGAACGCCCAAGTGCGGGTCATATTTTATTCAATGGTCATGATATCAGCCGCTTGAAAAATCGAGAGATCCCGTTTCTGCGTCGGCAGATCGGGATGATTTTTCAGGATCACCACCTGCTTTTTGATCGAACGGTATATGACAATGTCGCAATGCCGCTAATCATTTCTGGTGCCAGTACCGAAGATATTCGTCGCCGAGTTTCTGCGGCATTAGATAAAGTCGGGTTATTGGACAAAGCTAAAAACTTTCCAATTCAGTTATCTGGTGGGGAGCAACAGCGTGTCGGTATTGCCCGAGCGGTAGTGAATAAGCCAACGATGTTATTAGCGGATGAACCAACAGGTAACCTTGATGGTGAATTGTCAGAAGGGATAATGCGTTTATTCGAAGAGTTCAACCGTGTAGGGGTGACCGTTTTAATGGCAACCCATGATATTGCATTGATTGAGCGCCGTAACTACCGTGTTCTTACATTAAGTGAAGGCCGTATGCTTGGAGGTCAACATGGCTAAGAATGTCCGAAAAAGTAAGCCGGAACGAGCCAAGCAATCGAAAAGTAAAGCATTAAAAGGCGGTTGGAAAGAGCAGTGGCGTTATTCGTGGTTGAATGCGCTCGCTGATATGCTTAGACAGCCTTTAGCCACCTTTTTGACTATCATGGTTATTGCCATTTCACTCACGTTACCGAGTCTTTGCTATATTGTGTGGAAAAATGTTTCGCAAGCTGCGGAGCAATGGTACCCAACACCACAACTCACTGTTTATTTGGATAAATCTCTTGATGAACAAGGTGGGCAAAATGTGGTAACGCAGTTGCAAGCGCTTGATGGGGTTGACCATGTGAATTATCTTTCACGTGACCAAGCCATGAGTGAGTTTCGCAGTTGGTCTGGTTTTAGTACTGCGCTCGACATGCTAGAGGAGAACCCACTGCCTGCGGTGGCCATAATTACGCCTAAAATTGATTTTGAAGGTTCTGATGTATTAACAACACTGCGTGATAGGGTTAGCCAAGTCGATGGCATTGAAGAAGTTCGCATGGATGATAGCTGGTTTGCACGGTTAGCCGCACTAACAGGTTTGGTGGGGAAAGTTGCTTCTGTCATTGGGATTTTAATGATTGTGTCACTGTTCCTTGTGATAGGAAATAGCGTACGGCTCAATATTTTTGCTCGCCGTGATACAATCAATGTGATGAAGTTAATTGGTGCTACCGATGGGTTTATCATGAGGCCATTTTTAAATGGTGGCCTTGTCTTGGGCGCATTAGGTGCCATTATTTCCTTGATTATGACCTTTCTACTTGTTTGGCAGTTAGCAGACGGTGTTGCAAAAGTAGCCAGTGTGTTTGGTACACAATTTCAGATTGAAGGGTTGTTATGGGAAGAGTCTTTATTGATTCTATTGTTATCGGCTATGGTTGGTTGGATAGCAGCATGGTTAGCAACACTTCAACATTTACGACACTTTACACCTGAGTAACGAGTTGTTTTCTCATCATTTTTATTAAAGAGTCATGATTTAATTATATCATGACTCTTTGATTCCATTGCAAATTTGCGTTAAAAATGAACTTAGTCTGAATTGTTTTGTCCTACATTGACCTACTGTTAACAAATTTTGTATATAATTTATTTAACGCGGTTAAACTGGTAGACTAAAAGTGTTTGCCTCATGGTTAACCAATGCGGTTATCAATACAAACTAATCTGTTTTCTATTATTTTATTGAGGATCTGAATGACCAAAGACATGCAATCATTAGCTCTTGTTCCACAGGGGAGTATTGAAGCCTACGTTCGGGCGGCTAACTCTTACCCGATGCTTACCGCTGAGGAAGAAAAGGAACTCGCTGAACGGCTGCATTACCATGGTGATCTGGATGCTGCAAAGCAACTGATCTTATCGCATTTGCGCTTTGTTATTCATGTTGCTCGTAGTTATGCAGGGTATGGTTTACCGCAAGCTGATTTAATTCAGGAAGGTAATATCGGCCTGATGAAAGCGGTGCGTCGTTTCAATCCTGAAGTTGGCGTTCGCCTTGTTTCCTTTGCGGTTCACTGGATCAAAGCTGAAATTCATGAATACGTTTTACGTAACTGGCGTATTGTGAAAGTCGCGACGACAAAATCGCAGCGTAAGTTATTCTTTAATTTAAGAAAGAATAAAAAACGTCTTGGTTGGTTTAACCAGGACGAAGTCGATATGGTTGCCCAAGAGTTAGGGGTAAGTACTAAAGATGTGCGTGAGATGGAATCACGTATGGCTGCACAAGATATGGCATTTGATATGTCAGATGACGATGACAGCAGTGATTTTGGTGGTCCGGTAGCCCCAGTCTTATACTTACAAGACAAAGCATCAGACTTTGCTGGCTCAATTGAAGATGATAATTGGGAAAGCCATGCAACTGATCGCTTAGCAGATGCACTAGACTCTTTGGACGAGCGTAGTCAGGATATCATCCGAGCTCGTTGGTTAGACGATGACAACAAAACAACGTTGCAAGAACTTGCTGATAAATACGGCGTTTCTGCAGAACGCGTTCGTCAGCTTGAAAAGAACGCCATGAAGAAGTTACGTTTGGCGATGGAAGAAGACGAAGACAGCGAAATGTAATTTATTACTGGCTAATTCGTTGCTCACTAAAATTATCTGCATTTATTGCCTGTTAAGAGGTGGATAAATGCAGATAATCATTTCTACTTTTACATTTTTAATTGTTCAATTAATCACTGTATAACTCTAGCGGTAAGCCATCTGGATCTGTGAAAAATGTAAAACGCTTTTGCGTGTAGGGGTCAACCCGTATTGCTTCACAAGCCACACCTTGTTCAGTTAAATAAGCGACCCATTTATCTAAATCATCGACACCGAAGGCTAAATGACGTAGCCCTGTGGCTTCGGGGTAACTTAGTCTCGCTGGTGGATTAACAAAACTGAATAACTCAATTTGGTAATGCTCACCAAAAGCTAAGTCTGCTTTCCACGAATTATTTGCTGGACGGTAATGTTCTTCAAGTAAATTTAAGCCCAAAATACGGCAATAAAAATCCTTACTGACGTCAAAATTGGATGCGATAATAGCAACATGATGAATTTTATTTAACTTCATGCTGTTTTTCCCATATATCAGGTTGTGCGGTGGCATTGAAGCCATTTGCCGACAAGAAAAGCTGCATTGCTTCTTTTTCTTGCAGGGCAACCCCACTAATGTCAAATTTCCATAGTGTAATATCAGGGATTGTTTGGCAAATTTCTTCTAATAAATATGATCCTACACCTCGTCGGCGAGTGACCTCTCGCACACAAAAATCCCACAAAGTGGCAGTGCTATGATCCACAGTAATTTTTGCTGCGCCAAGAAGGCGGTCATTAAAGCGAGCTGCATAAAATTGCTCACCTGCTTTACACATTTTGGCTAGCTCAAAAGGGCTCTGGTCAGGCCAGATTTTATGTAAGTCCAGATATTGTTGCTCAGTAGGATTGACCAGCGGGATAATAGTGAGTCTCATGATATTTTGTTTGTTTCCCTGTAAGAGTTGCAGTCACTCATCCTGCCAGAGTGATCTACAACCGATTTTTTGATTTTAGAGAGAAAAATTTGGTGATACTGAATTTTCCGAATTTCACTCGGATTAATTTAAATTTAACCCGAATATAACACTAGTATTTACAAAAAACCTACTTTAACACATCAGTTTTTTATTCTGCTTCTAATGTAAAAACCTGCCATATCCATTTGCTATTTAGCATAATTATCTTGTTTAATGTTATGAAATATATAGCCTTATTCGCTGTATTTTGAAATATCAGGCATTGTACCTGTCAACCATAATAATCTACTACAAATCAAACACAAACACTCAGAACCATGAAGACGGGGACGATAAAATGAAGAATATGAATAAAGCATTATTAGCGGGCTGTATTGCGATGGCATTCAGTTCAGCAGGATGGGCAAAGGAAATTAAAATAGCGGTTGTTGGCGCGATGTCAGGGCCTGTGGCTCAATATGGTGATATGGAATTTACAGGTGCGCGCCAAGCGATTGCAGATATTAATGCTAAAGGTGGCATTAATGGAAACACATTAGTGGCAGTCGAATATGATGATGCTTGCGACCCAAAACAAGCGGTTGCGGTAGCAAACAAAGTCATTAACGATGGTATCCGCCATGTTATTGGGCATTTATGTTCCTCTTCAACACAGCCTGCATCCGATATTTATGAAGATGAAGGCGTCATTATGATCACCCCGGCAGCAACCAATGCGGATTTAACCACGCGTGGTTACCAGATGGTGTTGCGTACAACAGGTTTGGATTCAGACCAAGGACCAACAGCCGCTAAATTTATTATGGAAGAGATCAAACCAACCCGTATTGCTGTTGTTCATGACAAACAACAATATGGGGAAGGTTTAGCACGTTCTGTACGCGAAAGCCTCAATAACGCCGGCGTTAAAGAAGTGATGTTTGAAGGGGTAACAGCGGGTGACAAAGACTTCTCTGCTTTAGTCGCAAAATTGAAAAAAGAGAATGTGGATTTTGTTTACTTTGGGGGATATTACCCAGAAATGGGGCAAATCTTACGCCAAGCTAAACAAGCTGGCTTGAATATTCGCTTTATGGGGCCTGAAGGCGTCGGTAACTCTTCATTATCGAATATTGCAGGTGATGCTTCGGAAGGCATGCTGGTAACTTTACCAAAACGCTATGACCAGGTCGCGACTAACCAACCGATTGTTGATGCCATCAAAGCGAAGAAAGAAGACCCAACAGGGCCATTTGTTTGGACAACTTATGCTGCTATCCAAGGTTTAACGACGGCAATGGAGCGTACTGGCAGCATCGAGCCTGAAGATTTAGTGAAAGACTTGAAAGCAAATCCGGTCGAAACTGTCATGGGAACATTAAGCTGGCAGCCAAACGGTGACCTGAAAGGGTTTGAGTTTGGTGTATTTGAGTGGCACAAAGATGGGACTTCCACCTCTGTAAAATAGTACTCAGCAGTGTTCCAGCATAGTGAATAAGAACCGGAAGTAAGTCACTTGCTTCCGGCTTCTGTTCTCTATAGAGGACAAGTAGTTCGAAAGGATAGTCTTATGTCAGATCAAATTCTGTATTTTATTCAGCAACTTCTGAATGGTTTAACCCTCGGTAGCACTTATGCACTGATAGCTATCGGCTATACGATGGTGTATGGCATCATTGGGATGATTAACTTCGCCCACGGTGAAGTGTACATGATTGGTAGCTATGTCTCTTTTATTGTGATCGCAGGTTTAATGATGCTTGGGATTGATATCGGTTGGATCCTTGTTGCTGCGGCCTTCATTGCGGCAATTGTGGTCTCTAGTGCCTATGGTTGGAGTATTGAACGGGTTGCTTATCGGCCGGTCCGTCATTCTAAGCGATTAATTGCATTGATCTCTGCGATCGGAATGTCTATTTTCCTGCAAAACTATGTCAGTTTGTCACAAGGTTCGCGTGATTTAGCCCTACCCAGTTTGATTACGGGGCAATGGGTTCTCGGTGAAAGCGATGGTTTTGAAGCCACGGTGACTAAGATGCAATTGACCATCTGGGTGGTTACCGTGCTTGCGATGTTAGCTTTGACGCTATTTATTCGCTATTCAAAAATGGGAAGAGCCTGCCGAGCTTGTGCAGAAGATCTTAAAATGGCTAGCTTATTAGGCATTAATACCGATCGCGTCATTTCATTGACCTTTGTTATCGGTGCTGCAATGGCTGCTGTGGCTGGTGTGCTATTGGGGCAATTTTATGGTGTGATTAACCCCTATATTGGTTTTATGGCAGGAATGAAAGCATTTACTGCGGCGGTATTAGGGGGAATTGGGAGCATTCCCGGCGCCATGTTAGGTGGTTTAATCTTAGGTGTTGCAGAAGCGATGACCTCTGCATATTTAAGTACAGAATATAAAGATGTTGTGTCATTTGGTTTATTGATTGGTGTGTTGTTAATCATGCCAACCGGCATTCTGGGACGCCCGGAGGTCGAAAAAGTATGAGAAAAGAAAATTGGATTAATGCCATTGTGGCTTCAGTGACTTTTTTCGTATTGGCACTGTTCATGATGGGGTTGCAGCTCGCTCTTGATGGCACAAAACTGGTTGTTACGGTTGGGGATTCTGTACGTTGGAACTGGATCATTGCGGGTATTATTGTCATCTTTGTTTACCAGTTGGTTCGTCCGACATTAAATAAAGTATGGCAAGGAGTTCCTAAAAAGGCGTGGGCGATCCCTGATTTTGATGGTTCGACAGCCAAGCAAAAGATTCTTGCAGCTGTAATTATTATTGCCGCAATTATTTGGCCGTTTATTGTTTCTCGCGGAAGCGTGGATATTGCCACCCTGACATTAATTTATGTGATGTTAGGCTTAGGGTTAAATGTGGTTGTTGGGTTATCTGGGTTACTGGTTCTTGGGTATGCCGGCTTTTATGCCATTGGTGCTTATACTTTTGGTTTATTAAATCATTACTATGGTTTTGGTTTCTGGGAAAGTTTACCGATTGCAGGGTTAACCGCTGCGTTAGCCGGTTTTTTATTGGGATTCCCTGTTCTAAGGTTGCGGGGGGACTATCTTGCAATAGTGACGCTCGGCTTTGGGGAAATTGTTCGTATTTTATTACTGAATAATACCGAAATCACGGGTGGGCCAAATGGGATCAGCCAATTACCGAAACCGACTTTTTTTGGCTTGGAATTCAGCCGTACCGCGAAAGAGGGTTGGGACACCTTCCATAACTTTTTCGGCTTAGATTACAGCCCGGGTGACCGAATTATCTTCCTGTATTTTGTCGCTTTACTATTAGTGGTTTTAACCTTATTTGTTATCAATCGGTTACTGCGTATGCCATTAGGTCGTGCATGGGAAGCATTACGCGAAGATGAAATTGCCTGTCGCTCATTAGGGCTAAGCCCAACTCGAATAAAATTAACCGCATTTACTATTAGTGCGGCCTTTGCGGGATTTGCAGGGACGTTATTTGCCGCACGACAAGGCTTTATCAGCCCAGAATCTTTTACCTTTGTGGAGTCGGCATTTGTGTTAGCCATCGTCGTTTTAGGGGGAATGGGCTCACAAACTTCCGTGATTTTAGCCGCAATTATCTTAGTCGTATCACGGGAAATGATGCGTGACCTTAACCAATACAGCATGCTGTTATTAGGGGCATTGATGGTGCTGATGATGATCTGGCGACCACAAGGCCTATTACCGATGAAACGTCGTCAAATGCAGGTGAAAAAAGTCCCTGAAGGGGAGGGCGTATGAGCCATATAACAACGCCTTTGCTACAAGTTAATGGCTTAACAATGCGTTTTGGTGGGTTACTTGCCGTCAACAATGTTGAGTTAACCATTAATCAAGGGGAAATAGTTTCACTGATTGGCCCGAATGGGGCGGGTAAAACCACCATTTTTAACTGTTTAACGGGGTTTTATAAGCCGACCAGCGGCACGATCTTATATCGTGAAAAACATCTTGAGGGACTGACCGGGCAGGCGATTGCACGCCTTGGTGTTATCCGAACATTTCAGCATGTGCGGTTGTTTAAAGAAATGACGGTGATTGAAAATTTACTTGTGGCGCAGCATCAACATTTAAAAAGTGGCATTTTTTCTGGGTTATTGAAAACCCCTGCATTTCGTCGAGCAGAGTCTGAAGCGCTTGATAATGCGGTAAAATGGCTTGAGCGTGTTGATTTACTCCCCTTTGCAAATCGCCAAGCGGGTAATTTAGCCTATGGTCAGCAGCGTCGGTTAGAAATTGCTCGCTGTATGGTCACTCGCCCTGAAATTTTAATGCTGGATGAACCTGCGGCAGGTCTTAACCCTAAAGAAACCAATGATTTGGATGACTTAATTGCTGAGTTGCGTACTCATCATAATGTTTCAATTCTATTAATTGAACATGATATGAAATTAGTCATGGGAATTTCAGATCGTATTTATGTCGTGAATCAAGGAACGCCATTGGCGAATGGCACACCGAGTGAGATTCGCCAACATCCAGATGTGATAAAAGCCTATTTGGGGGAAGCTTACTGATGCTAGAGTTTAAAAAAGTTTCTACCCATTATGGAAAAATTCAAGCGTTACATGAGATTAGCTTGAATATCCAAAAAGGTGAAATTGTGACCTTAATCGGAGCAAATGGCGCTGGGAAAACAACGTTGCTCAGTACCCTTTGTGGCGATCCACGAGCATCGGAAGGCCAAGTCATTTACCGAGGCGTGGATATCACTCAATTGCCCACTTCGAAAATTATGCGTGAAGACATTGCTCTAGTACCAGAAGGGCGGCGTGTATTTTCTCGTATGACTGTGGAAGAAAACCTCGCAATGGGGGGCTTTTTTGCTGATCGCCAACAGTACCAAGAACGTATTGAGCGGGTTTATAAGTTGTTTCCAAGGCTATATGAGCGCCGAAGCCAACGTTCAGGAACGATGTCAGGTGGTGAGCAACAAATGCTAGCGATAGGCCGTGCTTTAATGAGCCAGCCAGAGTTGTTGTTGCTTGATGAGCCATCCCTAGGCCTTGCCCCCATTATCATTATGCAAATTTTCGATACAATCCAACAGCTACGTGAAGAAGGTATGACGATTTTCCTTGTTGAGCAAAATGCCAACCAAGCGTTGAAGCTCGCAGACCGTGGATATGTACTAGAAAATGGGCATATTGTATTGGAAGACAGTGGTAAAGCGTTGCTAGCTAATGAGGCAGTACGCAGCGCTTATCTCGGTGGCTAAAATTTTCGTCATCCTTCACGCTGTGGCGTTGTTGGCTTCATTCGGCTGTTTGGGGCACATACTTGTGTATGCTGCCCCAATTTTCGTTATCCTTCACGCTGTGGCGTTGTTGGCTTCATTCGGCTACTCGGGTCACATACTTGTGTATGCTCCCCGAGATATCCTCATTTTGCCGCCTAGCCACAACGCGAATGATTTAGAAAATTATTAATTAAATCATTAAATCATTAAATCATTAAATCATTAAATTGCTATTGGCTATGCTGCCGAGTGATAGCTGTGGTGGGTTCGTTTCAATTTTTATTTTTAGTGTTAACTTGTCCTGTTTTTCAGCAATTAACTTATCCTGTTCATCAAATGTAAAATGAGTCGTCGTTACTGCCATAACCTCTGAATTATTAACTTTTTTTCCAGTTTTTGTATTGATTAAATTAAAGTAACCTTCAGATTTTACCTGATAGCTATTATTATCTAAAATATTAATCATGATTGATGATTTGCCATGATCTTGAAATAAAAATTCGGATTGGGTTTTACTTATCATTTCCGAGGCTTTAATAGTGCCTTCTGCCAAATGGGCTTGATTTGCAATATTACAAATATGGCATATATGTGAAGGCGGTAATTTTCCTAGGTATTTATTAATATCAATTATGGATTGTAGTTTTATTGGATTATCTTTTTGATTTTTAATAAGAATATTCATTCTTGGTATGTCAGAGGCGATTTGTTTAAAGTGGGATTCTTCTAATTCAATATATCCACTTGATCTTATTTCATTTTCAATTACAAAAAAAGGATTTATATCTTGTTTTATTTCTAAATTAATTACTTGATTTTCATTTGATATATTATCGAATGAGATATGGCAATTTTTTTTAGATGATGAGAATAGTGGCAAATAGTAATGCTTTCTAGCAAAATTAATAGCTTCTTTCTCTTCGGTGATATAAAACCAAGATTTATTTTTAATTAAATATGGCAATAGGCTGTTTAAATTAATAACTTTATTTATATCAAAATTTCTTTTGTTTTTTGGGATAAAATAATTTCTTACCCGATTAAAAAAATTAGTAATGTTGATGCTCATAAAATTCTCCAATTTTAAACAGGAGGAAAAATAACCTGTTTTTAGAAGAAATAATTGCAAGAAGCGTGAATAGCTAATGAATAGCGCATCTACTTCTATACATCGTTACAATGTTCTGTGAAGCGACTCTCAATTTTGTTATTTGCTTGTTTCTATATACAAAAACAAATGTATATACAACTTTCTCTCTAGAAACATACAGCTACTTGTTGTTGTATAACATCCCTCGTATTCCAACCTTCACACTTCCTACAAAATTTCAAATTTAAATGTATATACTTTGTGAAGTAAATGTATATATATTTAAATCATCGATAAACGCTCTCAATGAATAGATAGTATCGAGCAAGTTGATAGAAAAATAATCTGTTGATTTATAATCAATTAATTAGTTTGAAGACGCACGTGCATCGCCACTAACTGGGTATCTCGCAGATTATTATAAATAAAATTGTTAATTTTAAGTTAATTAAAAATGGATGATAGGGGATACAACCATGTTAAATCGTACTGACTCAACTCGAGTGATCCGCGCACCACGTGGCAGTGAGAAAACCTGTAAAAGCTGGCTGACAGAAGCGGTATACCGAATGATCCAAAATAATTTAGACCCAGATGTTGCTGAGCACCCTCAAAGCTTGGTGGTCTATGGCGGTATCGGCCGTGCAGCACGTGATTGGGAATGTTATGACAAAATTTTAGATGTGCTGACCACATTGGAAGATGACCAAACATTACTCGTGCAATCAGGTAAACCTGTTGGTGTGTTCCCTACCCATCCAGATGCCCCACGCGTGTTGATCGCAAACTCAAATATTGTTCCTCACTGGGCGAATTGGGATCACTTTAATGAGTTAGATCGCAAAGGCCTAATGATGTATGGCCAAATGACGGCCGGCTCTTGGATCTATATTGGTTCTCAAGGGATCGTTCAAGGCACCTATGAAACCTTTGTTTCGCTTGCTAAACAGCACTTTAATGGCAACGCCGCAGGGCGTTGGATCTTAACTGGTGGACTTGGAGGGATGGGAGGTGCGCAGCCATTAGCCGCAACTATGGCAGGTTTTAGCATGATAGCGGTCGAGTGCGATGAAAGCCGTATCGATTTTCGTCTAAGAACCCGTTATGTAGACAAAAAAGCGACTTCTCTTGATGAAGCATTGCAATATATCGACGATGCCAAAGCCAATGGCCAACCCGTTTCTGTTGGGCTATTAGGTAATGCGGCTGATGTTTACAGTGAATTGGTGAAACGCAATATCACCCCTGATTCAGTGACCGACCAAACGAGTGCTCATGACCCAGTACATGGCTACTTACCACAGGGCTGGACACTCGCCCAATGGCGTGAAAAACAACAAACTGCCCCTGCTGAAGTGACCAAAGCTGCGAAAAAAAGCATGGCAGTACAAGTAGATGCGATGCTAACGATGCAAAAACGTGGCTCAGCAGCTTTTGACTACGGCAACAATATTCGCCAAATGGCAAAAGATGAAGGGATTAGCAATGCCTTTGATTTCCCAGGTTTTGTTCCTGCTTATATCCGCCCATTATTTTGTGAAGGTGTTGGACCATTCCGTTGGGTCGCGTTATCAGGTGACCCAGAAGATATCTATAAAACAGACCAAAAAGTAAAAGAATTATTACCAGATGACAAACACTTACATAATTGGCTCGATATGGCACGTGAGCGTATCGCATTCCAAGGGCTCCCTGCTCGTATTTGTTGGGTCGGTTTAAAAGACAGAGAAAGATTAGGCCGTGCTTTCAACGAAATGGTGAAAAGTGGTGAGTTAAAGGGCCCGATTGTCATCGGTCGTGATCACTTAGATTCAGGCTCTGTTGCGAGTCCACACCGTGAAACGGAATCCATGAAAGATGGCTCTGATGCCGTATCAGACTGGCCTTTATTAAACGCACTGTTAAATACCGCAGGTGGGGCAACATGGGTCAGTTTACATCATGGTGGTGGTGTTGGCATGGGCTTCTCGCAGCATTCAGGCGTCGTCATTGTATGTGATGGAACGGACGCTGCTGATAAACGTTTAGCGCGCGTTTTACATAATGACCCTGCAACGGGCGTTATGCGCCATGCAGATGCAGGTTATGACATCGCCATTAACTGTGCGAAAGAGCAAGGCTTGAACTTGCCGATGGTGAAGTAATGTCCTTTGCCGGCTGCTTAATCGGTCGGCAACTTTCTGGAATATAAGGAATTCAGTATGAATGCTGCGTTAACTCAGAAAAGACAAGGGCCACTGGCGGGGATCAAAGTGATCGACTTAAGCCGTGTGTTAGCAGGTCCTTATTGCACCGGTATGATGGCCGATCTTGGTGCTGAAGTGATCAAAATTGAAGTGCCCAACCACGGTGATGACAGCCGCCATTTAGGGCCATTTATTGATGGTGAAAGTGTTTATTACGGTTTGATTAACCGAGGTAAACGCAGTATTGAATTAGACCTTAAAGCGGATGAAGACCGAGCAATTTTATTTCAATTAGTCAAAGAAAGTGATGTGGTGGTTGAAAACTTTCGCCCTGGTGTGACTCAACGACTTGGTATCGATTTTGAGAGCTTAAAGCAGCACAACCCTAAATTAATTTACGCCAGTATTTCAGGGTTTGGACAAAACAGCCCACTTGCCAGTTACCCGGCTTATGACATTGTGGCACAAGCGATGTCAGGCCTAATGAGTGTCACGGGGTTCCCAGAAACAGGGCCAACACGTAGCGGTGAGTCAATTGGCGATGTGTGTGCAGGGATGTTTGCGTCATGGGCGATAAGCAGTGCGCTATTTGCGAGAGAGCGTCATGGCGAAGCGGCACAGTATATTGATGTGGCGATGGTAGATGTCTTATTGAGCATGCAGTTAACTGGGCTTTCAAACTTATTTGCAAATGATAAGGCCCCGAGCTTAGTGGGGAACCGCCACCCAGTATCCACGCCATTTGATACCTATCAAGCAAAAGACGGTTTAGTCGTTATCGCGATTGCGAGTGAAAAGCTATTTCAACGCTTTTGCGAATGTATGGAAAAACCGCAGTTATGCCACGACCCGCGCTACGGTGATGACCCAAGCAGAACGCAGTATCAAGCTGAACTTAGAAAAGAAATCGAAAGTTGGACACGCCAAAAAACGGTTGAAGAGGTATGTGACATATTATTAAACGCGGGGGTTCCTGCTTCACCCATTCATAATTTGCACCAAGCCACACAAAGTGAACATGCCGAAGTGAGGAAAGTACTGACGTACCTGAATGATGGAGGAACACCATTGGTTTCTCAACCGGTTTTTTTTAATGGAAATAAACCTCATTCGACCCGCCGTGCCCCGAAATTAGGTGAGGCAAACTTAGTTTATAAACCAGCGAAAACAACAATTAAAAATGCGGAGACGATGCAATGAGTTTTGATATTAATGAAACGGAACAAGCGGTTGTAGATGCGGTAGAAAAAGTTTGCCATGACATTTTACAGCCAAATGCACAAAGATACGATGAAACCGAAACCTTTTGTGCTGAAAGTTTACAAGCGTTAGGGGAAATGGGCTGTTGGGGAATTAATTTACCTGAACAGTATGGCGGTTTTGGTATTGGCAGTGTGGCGATGAGCAAGGTCGTGGAAGCGGTTGCAGCAGCTTGTGCATCGACGTCATCGGCTCTAACGGCGCATTTTTTGGCGACAGATTCAATTTTAATTGGTGGGACAGAAGAGCAAAAAAATCATTGGTTACCAAAAGCCGCTGCTGGGGAATTATTAGGTGCATTCGGCTTAACTGAGCCGGCTGCGGGCTCTAACCCTGCGGATATGCGTACTGTGGCTGTACGTGAAAATGGCGGATGGCGTATTCGAGGAAATAAACACTATATCACAAACGCCAAAGAGGCTGATTTTATTGTGTTATATGCTAAAACCGATGTTGAAGCGGGAGCCCGTGGCATCAGTGCATTTATGATCCCTAAAGGCACTGAAGGTGTGGCATTTTCTCAACCTGAAAAAACCATGGGATTAAGGGGTAGCACGATTTATGAATTAGCGCTGAATTGTTGGCTACCGGAATCGGCATTACTGGGAGAGGAAAATAAAGGGTTCCACACCGCCATGGAAGTTTTAGATAAAGGGCGTGTTGAAGTGGCCGCAACGTCACTCGGTATTGCTCGGGCTGCGATGGAAAGTGCTTTAGGTTGGGTAAAAGAACGCCAAATTGGTAAAAAACCCTTAGCTGCATACCAAGGAACTCAATGGCGTATTGCGGATATGCACACGCAATTGGAGGCGGCTCGTATGTTGACCTGGCAAGCTGCGGAATTACGTGATTCAGGGGAGCGTTTTAGTTTGCAATCCGCTACGGCGAAATTGTTTGCTGCTGAGTGTGCGGGTTTTGTAACGGATGCGGCTTTACAGCTTCATGGCGGCTACGGCTATATTCGTGACCTTCCCCTTGAACGTTATGTGCGTGATGCACGGATTTTACGGATTTTTGAGGGCACATCAGAAATACAAAAAATTATTATTTCACGTGCCGTTTTAGATGCCCACTAAGTTATTTTAAGTATTGAGCCGAGTAAGCGGGACAGGCGTTTACTGGTTTATGGAGCACCATAGGAAGCACTACCTGACAACAGGATCATGGAATTAAAAACACAACAACAATCAGGTTTAAGAATGTATTTCAATTAGTTATTTAGGGTGAATAACAGATAAAACATCACCCAGCGTAATGCTTAATAACTGTACCTTACAACTGTAGTTATTGCGGTTCCATTACGATTAATTGGTTCATTCTTTAAGCCAGCCTTGCTTAAAGAGGAGTTACCATGACAGTTTCAAACGACATCGCTACAGGGCAAAAAAACCGGCAGGAGAATGTACCCTTAATCGAAGCGCGTTCCATCGATTACATTCCAGAGTCCGAGCGCCATGGCACTTTATCGAGCCAATTCACACTTTGGTTCGGTTCTAATTTGCAAATAACGGCAATTGTAACGGGGGCCTTGGCAGTCGTGCTTGGCGGAGATGTATTCTGGTCATTAATTGGCTTGTTTATTGGCCAATTATTAGGTGGTGCGGTGATGGCCTTGCATGCGGTGCAAGGGCCGAAATTGGGGTTACCACAAATGATCTCGAGTCGTGTACAGTTTGGCGTATACGGTGCCGTCATCCCTATTTTATTAGTTTGCATGATGTATGTCGGGTTTTCTGCTAGTGGTACCGTGCTGGCAGGGCAAGCGGTTGGTCAGTTGTTACATGTGACTGATTGGGTTGGAATTATTATTTTTGGTGTGGTGATTATCGGCATTACAATTTGTGGTTATCGCATCATTCATATTTTAGGGAAAGTAGCGAGCGTTATCGGCGTGATTACGTTCTTTTATCTATTTTTCCGTCTATTTTATATGAATGATGTTTCGGTATTACTGGAAAACCGCCATTTTAGCTGGACGAACTTTTTATTAGCGATGTCATTGTCTGCTTCTTGGCAAATTGCATTTGGGCCTTATGTTGCGGACTATTCTCGTTATTTACCGACTAAAACCCCGACAATTAAAGCCTTCTTGGCTGTGGGTTCAGGCACAGTAATTGGTACGCAAGCCTCAATGATTTTAGGGGTTTTTGCCGCAGCGCTTGCTGGCAATAAGTTTGCCGGTAATGAAGTCTCGTATATTGTGGGCTTAGGCAGCACAGGTTTAATCGCGGCGTTGCTATACATCAGTATTTTCTATGGGAAAGTGACAATAACTGCATTGAATGCCTATGGTAGCTTTATGTCTATGGCTGCGATTTGGTGTGGCTTCCGTGGGAAAAGCCAAATTTCTCGTGGCCAAAGGTTGTTCTTTATTATTCTAATGGTCAGTTTTTCAACACTACTTGGGTTAGCGGGCCAGCACTCATTTTTAAAACTCTTCTCTGCTTTCTTATTGTTTTTACTTGCATTCTTTACCCCTTGGAGTGCAATTAATTTAGTTGACTACTATTGGGTCACTAAAGGTCGCTACGACGTTCCCGAACTTGCAAACCCAAATGGCCGCTATGGGCGTTGGAATAAAGTCGGGATATTCACTTACATTGCCGGTGTATTAATACAATTACCATTTATATCAACAGGTTTTTATACCGGGCCTTTAGTCGAAAAACTCGGTGGTGTCGATATTTCATGGATTGTTGGCTTAGTAGCAACAAGTATTCTTTACTATGTTGCGATTAAAAAATGGCCTATGTCAGTCGCAGATCGGTTGATATTACCGACAACAAAATAACCATTTCATAAAAAACTAGCATTAAAAAGCGTAAAAATTGAGATAGCCAGTAGCAGTGTAACTATCACTGTTACGGTTTCTCTCAACCTAAAAAACGGTTTTAGAACATTACCATACCCACCAATCGTTGAAGAATTGGGATAGGAGTTGCTATGAAAATTTTAGTCGCAGTGAAGCGAGTGATAGACCATAACGTCAAAATAAGAGTAAAAGCCGATGGTTCAGGGGTTGAATTGGCGAATGTCAAAATGGCAATTAATCCATTTGATGAAATTGCCGTCGAAGAAGCTGTGCGTTTAAAAGAGGCGGGAAAAGCAACAGAAGTGATTGTGGTTTCCATCGGTGACATTGGTTATCAAGAAACATTACGTAGTGCGATGGCGATTGGCGCTGATCGTGGGATTTTAGTACAAAGATCTGGGGAGTTAACACTAGAGCCACTGGATATAGCGCGTTTACTTCAACAAATCGTAGAAAGGGAACAGCCAGATCTTATTTTATTAGGCAAACAAGCTATTGATGATGATTGCAATCAAATAGGCCAAATGCTCAGCGCATTATTGGATTACCCGCAAGCGACATTTGCTTCTCAAGTTAAGCTTGAAGGGCAATCACTGCAAGTTACGAGGGAAATTGACGGTGGTTTAGAAACGTTAGAAATGCCATTGCCAGCGGTCATCACAACAGACTTACGGCTCAATGAACCTCGTTATGCAACTTTACCTAATATCATGAAAGCGAAGAAAAAAACGTTAGATATTATCGATATTACTGATATGGATTTTACCCCATTAGGGCAAATTAAAACACTTAGTGTCTCAGAACCCAAAAAACGAGCGGGGCAATGTACATTGCTAAGCAGTGCGACAGAGCTAGTCAGTGCATTACAAGCGAAAGAAGTGATTTAATCGAGGAAAATACCTATGAGCCAAATATCTGTATTAGTGGTTGTCGAGCATGATAATCAAACAATAAAAACCTCTACTTATCATAGTATTAACGCTGCAAAACAACTTCTCACCGCAGGTGGTCATTTGCACTTATTAGTTGCAGGAAGTGAGACAGAATTGGTCGCTCAGCTAGCTGCGAGTATAAAAGGCGTGAGTAAAGTCCTAGAAATACAATCAGATAACCTTAAAAACCAACTTGCAGAACCGATGGCTCATGCGGTGGTGAATATTGCAGAAGAATATACTCATTTACTGTTTCCAGCGACGACATTTGGTAAAAATATTGCCCCACGGGTTGCTGCAAAGTTAGGGATCGCACAAGTTTCAGATATTACTCAATTTATTGATTCACAAACTTTTGTTAGACCTATTTATGCAGGGAATGCGTTAGCAACGGTACAAAACAATGGCCAGAAAGTGGTCATTACGGTGCGTAGTTCGGCATTTTCAGGGGGATATGAAACGCAAAATAGTGCTGAAATAGAGAAGGTTTCCCTTGCCGATATACCGCTGCGTAGTCAATTAAAAAGCCAATCGTTAACTCAAGTTAGCCGTGCGGAATTGAGCTCTGCAAAAGTGGTTATTTCAGGCGGGAGAGGCCTGAGCTCAGGTGAAAATTTTGCGTTATTGGAAACGATAGCTGACAAGCTAGGGGCTGCGGTTGGGGCTTCACGTGCTGCGGTAGACGCTGGTTTTGTGCCAAATGACTACCAAGTAGGACAAACAGGGAAAATTGTCGCACCTGATTTGTACATAGCTGTAGGAATTTCGGGGGCAATTCAGCATGTTGCAGGAATGAAAGAAAGCAAAGTGATCGTTGCTATCAATAGTGATCCTGAGGCGCCGATTTTCCAAGTTGCGGATTATGGCATTGTTGGCGATCTGTTTGAGATCTTACCTGAATTTGACAAAGCATTAGCGTAAGAGGTGGACGAATGGCTATCGACAAGATTGATAAGATAAACGAGGCTCCCGAGCGGGAATCGATGGAGTTCGATGTCCTGATTGTCGGTGGTGGGCCCGCGGGGTTATCTGCAGCAATACGTTTAAAGCAGCTAGCGGCAAAGAAAGGAACAGAAATTTCGGTTTGTTTAATTGATAAAGGTGCACAGATAGGAGCTCATATTTTATCTGGTGCAGTGATAGACCCACGTGCTCTCGATGAATTGCTACCAGATTGGCAGCAAAAGGTTTCGGCTTCTTTAACACCTGTAAGTCATGACCGTTTTTTATGGCTAAAAGAAAATAAAGCGAGTCATTTACCCCTCTCTTTATTGCCAAACTGTTTGAAAAACAATGGTAATTTCATTGGTAGCTTAGGGGAGATAAGTGCTGCACTAGCCGTGGAGGCAGAAGAATTAGGTGTTGATGTTTTTGCCGGTTTTGCTGCCACAGAGGTGTTATTTGATGATAAAAACCAAGTGATAGGCGTCACAACTGGAGATATGGGGCTTGATAAATTAGGCAACCCAACACAGATGTACCAACCGGGTATGAATTTACTGGCAAAAATGACCTTTTTTGCGGAAGGATGCCGTGGTCAGCTAGGTAAGCAATTGATAAATCATTTTAATTTAGCCACAGAGAGCGGTAAACAAACCTATGGTTTGGGGATCAAGGAAATTTGGCAAATTCCAAAAGAGCAACATCAAGCAGGGTTAGTTGTCCATTCTGTTGGCTGGCCGCTAGATAACCACACCTATGGTGGTGGCTTTGCTTATCATTATGGGGATAACTTAGTCGCAGTGGGTTTGGTGGTCGGGTTAAATTATGAAAATCCGTATTTATCACCGTTTGATGAGTTTCAACGCTTAAAAACCCATGCTGCTTTTAGTGATTTCTTATCGGGTGGAGAACGGATCAGCTATGGTGCTAGAACGATGGTGGCGGGTGGGTTAGCCGCGTTACCTGAACTAAGCTTTCCCGGAGGTGTGTTAATTGGTGATGATGCAGGTTTTCTTAATGCAGCCCGAATTAAAGGCACCCATTGTGCGGTGAAAAGTGGGTTATTAGCAGCAGAAGCTTGGTTCAGTGCTAACCAGAATGGAATGGTTGACTATTTACAGTTTAAAAAGCAATTTCGCCAGCTATTTGAAGAGAGCTGGTTATATCAAGAGCTTTATCAAACACGCAATTTCAAGCCCTATATGAAAAAAGGGTTAGTGGTTGGTTCAATGCTATTTGGTGCAGAACAACTGTTATTAAAGGGGCGTACCCCGTGGACGTTGAAATTAAAACAATCAGATCATGAAGGAATAAAGGAAGCCAAGGGTTTTACACCGATAGATTACCCAAAACCCGACGGTAAATTAACGTTTGATAAGTCTTCTTCCGTATTTTTATCGAATACTAACCATGAAGAGGAACAACCTTGCCATTTAAAACTGGCTGATATTAATGTCCCTATCCAAGTTAATTTAATGAAATATGCTGCACCCGAGACGCGTTATTGCCCCGCGGGAGTTTATGAAATTGTAGGGAATAAAAGTGAGGAAAAACTGCAAATTAATGCGCAAAACTGCCTGCATTGTAAGGCTTGTGACATTAAAGATCCGTTACAAAATATCACCTGGACTGCTCCCCAAGGAGGGGAAGGGCCTATTTATCAAGGAATGTAAAACGAATTTATTGTGATGTAGTTGTGCTTGATATTTTTTGTTTTATCAGTCGCTTTGGGGCAATTTTGCCCCATTTTTTTATTTTTGCATTAATTCTCAATTCGAGAATGTAATTTTAATTTGTAACGAGAGCCAGCTGTGATCATATTAACATAGCTAATTAGAGTGTTACCTGTCCAAGTGCGACGGCTAAGTTGTAAGCAAGGTGAGTTTTCTTTAATTGATAATGATTGAGCAATAGATTTTGTGGCTAATGCAGCTTCAATGGTATGTTCCATTTCACTGACAGGAAAATGGCGTTGCAAATAACCGCTAGGAGTTTCAGTGTCACCATATTTTTGCTTAACAAAGTCGGGCACAATGGCGTGGTTAACATAGCGTTCTTCTAACATTAAAGGAATATCGTTTTCAAAATGTAGTACTTTACAGTAGCCCACATCACTTCCTTCACTAATCCCGAGCTGTAGTGCAATTTCTGCTGATGCGGGAATAATTTTTAGTTGCAGCTGGTGGCCGCTATATTTATTACCACTTGTTGAGATCTCATCAAAAATATCAAACGCTTTTGTTACGGGAAGCTCATGTTTTTGAGTGGCGACAAATGTGCCTTTGCCCGCAATACGATGTAGGATCCCTTTTTGACTTAACTCTGAAATGGCTTTATTCACGGTCATACGGCTTACATTGAATTGAGCACATAGCTCTAATTCTGTCGGTATTTGTGTTTCAGGCTTAAAAATACCTAAATCAATACTGCGTAAAATGTAAGACTGAATTTGCTTATATGCAGGTTGTAATGTCATCGCTGTTATTCAAAATTATTGTTAAAGGAAGGAGTGGTAACATTGTTTTATTGCCACATTTCACTCACAAACTTTTTATTGAATGCAAGTTTATCAGTAATTACTGGCTTTGCTAGTAGGAGATACCTATTTCTAATGATTAACCTGAGTTAAATAGCTGTTTAAGGTGCTCGTCCTTATCTGAATTATTTAATTATAAGGTAAGTTTTACTAGGGCTATATACCTTTATTTATTATCATAATGTTAAATTTACTTAGCGAAATAGGCATTTATTCATGCGAGTTCAATATTTCCATGTCAGTCTTACTCAATGTGACTATCAAAATGTCAGCCCAATGGGAATGGTAAGATTGATTGCCTCCCAAAAAGTATTTTTCTTTAATCAAGGTGATTTTTCAAATAGTGAAATTTTTTTAGAACGCTTACAACAAGGCGATACCTTGGTTATTTGTGCAGAAGAGATGAATGATGGCAGTTATTGGGCTGAGTGGGTTTACCATGAAAAGCATGGTCGACTTGAGCCAGATAGAACCATTAGTTTTAATCGCTCACTAGGAAAACAGTATTTAATTTCGTTAGCCTTAATGGCCCTGATACCTGCAGTGTATTACTGTTTTATTAATGCAGATGATAGCTTCTTAATGATTATCTTAGTCTCACTTTTAGGTTGTGCTGCCTTTGGTGGAATAGTTTTGTTTGCTCTTGCACTGGCCGAAACTAAACATATTTTAAGTCCAAAACGAAAATCAATTTTAAAAGCGTTGGATTTAGTTATTGATGGGCAATATCAAAAGAGTGAACAAGGGCAACAAATTGAAATTTTAGGAATTAAAAGCTCAAAAAATAAAGCCAATAAATTACGTAAATCAGTAGATAACTATCGTGATAAAGCGTCATTACTCGTCACCCGTGGGAAGGTTAATATTACATCAACCCTTAGCTTAACTGTTGCGAGAGGGGATGCAGAGCAAAAACTCAATCATATCGGTTTACAGATAAATAAAAGTCATATGGATGTTCTAGTGTCAGCAAATGAACCCTTATTCAACAACCATAATCTATTTATTGCTCAAGGTGATGAACTTGAAGTTTTTCATAAAAATATCCAAGCGCATTCAAAAGAACAGGTGATTTTTGGTATTTATAACCATCAGGATGGGCTTGCCTACAGCCTGATTGGCAAAGGAGCACCACAAGAAAGAGGGTTTTATACTGGTTTATGGGGTTTCATTTGTTGCATTTTGGCTATTTTCATTCTAGTTGTAGGTGGATTATCTATTAGTGAAACCTTTGAAAAAGGCGGTTATTGGGATCATTGGGACTGGATGAACATTATTGATACTGGTGTCATGTATATCAGTTTTTCTGGAACCATTTTATTAGGAATAAGTTTCCTTATTGCTTTATGTGTGGCGATTTATTTTAAAGTATCAAAACGTGGTAATGCTTACTATCAATCTCAATATTTATTAAAACAACTTCGTCGGCAGCACGGTAAAACAGATTATGTGACGGAGGTGCGTTCATGAACCCATTTCTCAGTAAGCGGTTTCTTATTGTAACTTTTATCTTTGTGCTCTGTTTATTTTTCACTTTCTTTATTTTTACTCGAGGTAGCACGGAAGATTGGCAATGGCAAAACCATAATGAAAATAGCTCTCCAATTGGAAGCTATGATTTTACAACGACATTTCCAGCTGAAAATGGGATGTTAATTGTAGCTAAAAAAAGTGGCCGTTCTAATTATTATTACTCTTCTTATAATACTTATATGCCTTCAAGTGAATATGATAACCAGATTTTATTTGCAGATAATAATGGCGTGCATTTTATTACTTATAGCGATCAAAGTTTTTATAATGCAGTCTGTGAAAGAAAACAATGTTTAATGATGTTCAGTGATGGCTATCAAAAAATTAACTTAACTGATTTTTCAGTGAGTGAATTTACACCTTGGAGTAAAAAAACTGGCAAGCTATTTTCAACGTTGATTATGGGAAAAATCTACTTATCTAAAAGCTCTCCTTTCTATGTTGTTGCGGATAATGAAAATATTTTTATCAGCGCTGATAAAGGAATGACATGGGAACATTTTATGAATGTTCGTGATTTAGCTAAATCATTATTCCCTGAAGAAATTGAAGGTAATTCAAATTTTTCCTATGCAACATATCGAGATAAAATCGTAATGTGGTACAGCTATGGTAATCAAATGGGCTCATTAGAAGTTATCATGGATATCCCGACTAAGCAGGTTATTAGTAGCAAATGGTTGCCTGTTAGAATTAATGAAGCTGCACAAAATCTTAAAGGCGATATTTTTGTGGTTGCTCAAGAGCCTTCACGTCGTTTGTTTTCTTTGATGCAATTTCATACAAATGGTCATTTTGAAGTAATCGCAGAAAGCGGTTATAACCACTTGAATAGCTTAAACGTTGGAAATCAAGGGTTGATTGTTTCGAATTCAATTAGAGGTTCACAACAATATCTAATGATGGATTTTGTAACAAAAGAGATCAGTTATCGTCCTGAATTTCCTTTGTATAACAAAATATACAATATGGCGGACCAATCCTTGATTGAAATAGAAAGTACTTATTCAAATGAAAGTGCGCTGACTAAAGGAGCACAAGTTTCTTATCAATCATTGCATTGATGCGTAAAGATGATTTAGTGTGTTCTCATTCAATAAGGATAGGGTTTTCCCTATCTTTTTTGTTATTGTTATTTAAAGGTTAAGCTAATACTAAAATAGGTATAGTTTGCAGTTTAAGGAGAGGAAGAGTACGTTTTAATGATAGACTAAAAATAGATAAAAATTAAACGATTTTAACTCATTATATGGAAGTAAGTTGTATAATTAGAAATATATAATAAAAATAAAAGAAATGTAGTTAATAATATATAGTATTAACTATAGATGATGATATTCAATATCATCATTAAAGATTACTAGCTAATTATTCTTTATAGATGTATTAATATTTAATCAACCATTTGATTAAATATTAGTAAACCTTGGTTACTTTATGAGTATTGCAGTCATTAAAAAACAAACTAAATGTCAGATAAAAAATAAGTAAGATTGACTAGACCCTACTTTTCATTTAATGCAAAATAGCAATGCAAAAATTAATTCTAATTCTAATTTTATTTTAATTGAGATAGCTAAATGAATATATCCAAAATCAGCATTGCATCTATTCTTATTGCAAGTGCATTATTAAGTGGCTGTGCTAAAGAATCATCTCGTTCTTTAGCCGTAGAAAAAGTTGCGACATATAATACTCAATATTCAGGTCCAAAAAGCCCAATATCAATAGGGAAATTTGATAATCGTTCTAGTTATATGAATGGCATTTTCTCTGATGGGGTTGATCGTTTAGGTAATCAATCTAAAACCATTCTGATGACACATTTACAGCAAACGGGTCGTTTTAATGTATTAGACCGTGCAAATATGCAAGAACTTAAAGAAGAAGCTAGTATTAAAGGTCAGTCGCAACAGTTAAAAGGTGCAACTTATGTAATTACTGGTGATGTTACTGAATTTGGACGAAAAGAAGTTGGGGATCGCCAGTTATTCGGTATTTTAGGTCGTGGTAAATCACAAGTAGCGTATGCCAAAGTCAATTTAAACGTTGTTAATGTTCAAACATCTGAAGTGGTCTTTTCTTCACAAGGTGCTGGTGAATATGAATTATCAAATAGAGAAGTGATTGGTTTTGGTGGCACTGCCAGTTATGACTCAACATTGAATGGTAAAGTATTAGATTTAGCAATTAGGGAAGCGGTAAATAACTTAGTTTCTGGTATAGAAAGTGGTGCATGGCAGCCAGCTAAATAAGGAAATACGATGAAAATTAAATTATTGGCTATGGTAGCCGGCGTAATTTTATTAAATGGCTGCGCTAATGAACCCAAACCACTATATAACTGGGATGGTTATCAAACAACGGTCTACCAATATTACCAACAAACAGAAACTGGCCCTCAAGAACAAATTCAAGCTTTGAAAAAGAATTTGGAAATGAGCAAAGCAAAAGGTTTAGCAACTCCGCCAGGGTTGCATGCGCATTTAGGGTTATTGTATTCAACAACTGGAGCGGTTGATCTTGCAATGCAAGAATTTACTGCGGAAAAAGCATTGTATCCAGAATCTGCGGCTTACATGGATTTTCTCATGAAAAATAAAGGAAAAGTAAAATGAAACATTTACTTATAGTCTGCGGATTGGTGATGACATGGTTATTAACGGGATGTGCTCAGCCAACTAAAGTTGATTACACGGCATTTAATCAAAGTAAGCCTAAAAGTATTCTGGTGCTATTACCACAAAACAGTTCACCAGAAGTACAAGCAAGTCATGGTTTATTATCACAAGCGACTCTTCCTTTAGCTGAGGCTGGCTACTATGTTTTCCCTGTTGCTGTTGTTGAGGAAACATTTAAGCAAAATGGGATGACAAATGCAGGTGACATTCAAGCTGTTCCACCTGCAAAATTGCGCGAAATTTTTGGTAATGATGCCGTACTTTACTTGAATATCACTGAATACGGTACAAGTTATCAGGTTATTTCTAGTGATACTCGTGTCACTGCGGATGCGAAATTGGTTGACGCTAGAACAGGAACGTTATTATGGAGTGGCTCAGCGACTGCATCTAGTGCTGAAAATAATTCCTCGTCAAATGGTATTATTGGGGCGTTAGTATCTGCTGTTGTTAACCAAATCGTAGATACAATGACAGATAAAAGCTATGCAATTGCAGGTATAACAAGTGTCAGGTTATTATCTGCAGGTAAGCCTAATGGTATCTTATATGGGCCTAGATCGCCTAAATATGGTAAAGATGCTCAGTAATTATTAATTATTGAATAATGGGCAAAATAGAATAAAATATTTTGCCCATTTTATTTAAGTTAAATATTATTTAAGTGAAATTAACTTATTTAATTATCGTGTTACATTGTTTATACGTTTTTTAATTGGGATGATTAAACTAAAAATAATAATATTAAACTCTTATTTAATATATGGGTTAATACTGTGACTTGAATCAAGTTGTTCTAGTCTATCTCACTAATAGTGTGATATAGGTACAATATTATGACAATAGCGATTACTTTGGTAACCCAACTGTTATATATATAATAATAGTCGGTTGTACTAATTCCTCGTTGATAGGAGTCATAGTATGTTCTTGTTAAACGAATCACTTATATCAAGGTATTTCTTCTATATGAAGAAATGGTTCAATATTGATATTTCTTTAGCCTTCTTCTTTCCAAACAAATAACCTTTCTCTTTTCCTTTCTTAAAATTTTTTAACTTATTTAACTATAGGTTAGATCTCTAATATTTATTATTTAATGAAAAATTAAAGGTATTATCATGGCTAAAAGAATTGTAGAACCATTCCGTATTAAAATGGTAGAAAATATCCGTATTCCATCAAGAGAAGAACGTGAAGCGGCGTTAAAAGAAGCGGGATATAACCCATTCTTATTACCAAGTAGTGCAGTTTATATTGATTTATTAACTGACTCAGGCACCAATGCGATGAGTGACCACCAATGGGCAGCAATGATCACCGGTGATGAGGCATATGCAGGATCTCGTAACTATTATGATTTAAAAGATAAAGTGAAAGAGATGTTTGACTATGATTATGTCATTCCTGCTCACCAAGGTCGTGGTGCTGAAAATATGTTATTCCCTGTTTTATTAAAAGTAAAACAGGAACAAGGTGGAGCTAAAAAACCGGTCTTTATTTCTAATTTCCACTTTGATACAACAGCAGCTCATGTTGAATTAAACGGTTGTAAAGCAATTAATATTGTTACCGAAAAAGCCTATGACTCGGATACTTACGATGACTGGAAAGGCAATTTTGATATCCAAAAATTAAAAGATAATATTGCTGAGCATGGTGCAGAAAACGTAGTCGCAATTGTATCTACTGTAACTTGTAATAGTGCAGGCGGTCAGCCAGTATCAATGGCGAATTTGAAAGAAGTTTATGAAATAGCTAAACAGCATAATATCTTTGTTGTCATGGATTCTGCACGTTTCTGTGAAAATGCGTATTTTATTAAAGAGCGCGACCCTAAATATAAAAACTCGACTATTAAAGAAATTATTCTTGATATGTATAAATATGCTGATGCATTAACGATGTCAGCGAAAAAAGACCCGTTATTAAATATTGGTGGGTTGGTTTGTATTAAAAATGACGAAAAAATCTTCACACTGGCAAGACAACGCTGTGTTCCAATGGAGGGTTTCGTGACCTATGGTGGCTTAGCGGGTCGTGATATGGCCGCAATGGTACAGGGTCTTGAAGAAGGGGCTGGTGAAGAATATCTGCATTATCGTATTGGCCAAGTTAAATATTTAGGTGACCGCTTACGTGAAGGTGGAATTTCAATTCAATATCCTACAGGGGGACATGCCGTATTTGTCGATTGTAAAAAGCTGGTTCCTCATATTCCTGGTGATCAGTTCCCTGCGCAAGCGGTGATTAACGCACTTTATTTAGAATCAGGTGTCCGTGCGGTTGAAATTGGTTCATTTTTATTAGGGCGTGATCCTGAAACTGGTAAGCAAAAACACGCAGATATGGAGTTTATGCGGTTAACCATTGCAAGACGTGTTTATACCAATGACCATATGGATTACATTGCAGATGCTCTGATTGGTTTAAAAGATAAATTTGCAACCCTCAAAGGGCTGGATTTTGAATATGAACCGCCAGTATTAAGACACTTTACTGCTAGATTAAAACCAATTAAATAATAGGTCGCTCGTATGGTTCCCGTGCAATGCGGGAACCTCATCCTTATTCTTAAGGTAAACACCATGAATAATTCGGCAGCCAAAAAAGAACCCTCCATAATGGTAGGGGGTTTTGTGCTAGGCGGTGCCATGATTGGGGCGGGGATGTTTAGCTTGCCTACTATTATGGCTGGAGCTTGGTTTATTAACTCTGTAGTTATCTTGTTAGTTGTTTGCTTTTTTATGTTTCATTCAGGGATTTATATTTTAGAATGTATATCGAAATATGGAGCAGGAACGAATTACTTTTTTATCTCTAAAGAATTATTACCCAGATGGGCATGCTATATTGCAAATATGGCATTAATATTTGTACTCTACATACTAATTTATGCCTATATATCAGCAGCAGGTTCAGTTATTAAAGAAGCTGCCGCCATTTACGGATACAATATTAATTTAAGATTAATATTTATTATTTTTACATTAATTCTAGGTGCGAGCATCTGGTGGAGTGGTGTAGGGGCAAGTCGTCTAACATCATTATTTTTATTCATTAAAATAATTCTGTTTATTTTAGCTTTCTCCGGTTTATTTTTTATCGTAAAAACAGATTTACTATTAACTTCCCCCGTTGAAGGAGGACAAACAGCGTTATTACCTTTTGTTTTTATTATTATTCCTTATGCAATTACTTCTTTTGGTTATCATGGGAATGTTTGTAGCTTGTATAAGCTGTATCATGAGAATGAAAGAAAGGTCGTTAAAAGTTGTGTTATCGGTTGTGTATTGGCATTGGTGCTCTATTTTCTCTGGATCATGGGGACAATGGGAAATCTACCACGGGCAGAGTTTTTAACAATTATTAATAAAGGCGGTAATTTAGACGCATTTATTGAATCATTATATGCAGTGCTGAATAGCAAAAATATTGCGACATTCTTACTGTGGTTTTCTATTAGTGCTGTATTCTGTTCATTCTTAGGTGTCGCAATTGGGTTATTTGATTACATTCTTGCTTCGCTAAATTTTAAAGATAACCCATCAGGTAGAATGAAATCTGCATTATTATGTTTCTTGCCTCCTCTTATTCTTTGCATGTTATTCCCAAATGGTTTTTTGATCGCAATAGCTTATGCAGGTATGGCGGCATGTATCTGGGCGATTATTTGCCCTGCAGTTATGGCATTAAAGGTAAGAGAGCGTTTTCCTGATTCGAGATTCAAAGTGTGGGGCGGAAAAGGGTTAATCTATGCCGTTATCGCCTTTGGAGTAGTCGGCATTATTTGCCAATTGTTAGCGCAGTTTAATTTGTTACCGATATACCGTTAATTTTTCAAAATACAAGCTGTAAAATAACTGCAAAGGTACAGTGAGGGTTCGCTGTACCTTTTTTCTATCCAACGATATGGCGGATTGTAGGCTAATATTGAAATATAACGGTCTTTTTAAAGTACATTTTAATATTTTGACCTTGATAAATAATGGGTTTAAAGGCCATTTTTTTAATTGCTTTAACCGCTTCTTCTCTAAAACCTAAATCAGGAATTTTGTTATTTAGTATTTCAACGGATTCAATTTGACCATCTAATCCAACTAATAACCGAATTTGCACTTTAACAACTTTTGTATAGCCTAAGGAACGAGCCTCTTTCGGATACCTGGGAGCCGCATCCTGTAAAATTGTATAGGAAATACCACTCGAACCGAGTGCGGTATAGCTGCCATCACCATTAGCAGCAAATTGGCTATTACCAGATAATCTATTATTCCCTTTACCACTTTGACTACTTTCTGAAGCTGATGGGCTTGTGGAAGATTGATTTTCAGCAGTTGAATGGAGTGGTATTTCTTTAGCTGCTTCTTGTGAGCCTTGCTGCGTTTCATGGCTTATCTTATTGGCAATAAGTTGATTTTCTGTGTTATTTTTAGTGTTATTGTTCAGTAGCTTACTTTGTTCTTTTGGCTTTTTCCCTTGTACGGACTGACTGATTTCCGGTTTTGTTTTTTCTTTTGTTTTTTGTGTGAGTAAAGGCGATTCAACCGTGTTATCAACGGGAATATTCACAGGAATCAATGAATTTTTAAGTTGAGTTTTTGAAGGTATTTTACTTTCATTAGGTTGAGACTTGCTCATCTGCTTCTGTTGGGAAGCAGCTTCAGCCTTTGAAGGGGATTCTGATATAACTTCATGTGATTGCACTTGTTTTTTATTGCTCTGCTCTCCTGTGCCCCCTGAGGAGCCCATTTGTCCCCCTAGAGATAGAGTTATCGTTTCCATACCCTCGACTATAGGTATCGCCCTACCTGTTTGTAGGGCGATAAACATAATGGCAATAATATGGATAACGAGTGACAGTGCTAAAGCAAGTTTATAACGAATAGTCACTGAAACATTTCCTGTTTTAATTAATAGGTAGCTTTAATGCCTGCAAAAAATGAGCGCTCATTTCCAGGAATTAAAGAGCCATAACCTGCGGTAACATAGTCGTAGTAAGTTTTGTTCATTAAGTTAGTGACCCCGCCATATAATTCGATGTGTTCAATCGGCGCGTAACGAACACTGAGGTCAATGAGTTCACGTGATTTAACTACGCCATCTTCTTCTTTATTGGCATCAGAAAGGAAATTATTGTACGAACCATAATAGGTATACTGAATGTCTCCCGATAAATCATCGGTAAAATCGTATTTTACTTTTAGTTTAACGGAGTGCTCTGGCACTTTAGTTAAACCACTTTTCGTGTAATCAATGGTATTTTTGCCGTTTTCTTCCAAAAATTGGCGGCCATGATTGTTATAATCAGAACGTCCTCTGAGCCATGAATATGATTCTTGGAAGGTGAAATTACCGAGCGTTTGTTGGAAGTCAACATCGGCTCCCCAACGGCGAGTTTTCAACAAATTCATTGTCTTCGCATCATTGACACTAGTGAGATAAATACGATTTAGCTGGTTATTCGTATTAGATGTCCAGAATGTGATATTGACAGTACTAAATGCTAATTTATCTCTTAAACCGATCTCAAATAAGTCATATTTCTCATCTTCGGCCTTAGTCGGAGTATAAATTTTCTCACCATTAACGACAGATTGGTCGCTGATTTGCAAGCCATCGGGAAGGGTGTAGCCTCGTTCATATCGCCCATAAATTCGGCCAGTATCGCGATAAAGGTAAGCAAGAGAAAGTTCAGCTGCCGTATTCCAACGGTCTGAAGTGCCAGACCCATTTACTGTGCCACTTTTATCAAATGACCATTCCGACAATTCACGTCTCAACCCTTGGGTAAATACAAATTGATCTGATTTAAGACTGTTAAGAGCATAAATTGCCTTTGTTGTTTTATCATAATCAAAATTATGAGGAACCCCATAATATCGGCCTTTACTATCTTTTTTATAGCTCCCAATATAATGAATAGAAGCCTTTTGTTTGGCATAATCTACGCCAAAAAGTAGATTGCTATCATCGAGATAGCCGATATCTAATTTGATTTTTGTTCCGTGGCTTTTTTGATTAACTTTTTGTTCCCAGTTGGCATTATTAGTATAAAAACCATCAGTGTAGAAAACATCTGTAGCAAAATTGAGTTTTTCCGTAAATGCATTTTGGTAACTTAAATTATAGCTATCGACTTCGCGGTCACCGATCAAATAACCACTGATCGTTTTTTTAATTAGTTTACCATTCTCATCAATACCGACAGTGACGGTTTTGTCTGGTGGAACGTAGTCTTTACCATACTTTTTGATATTACGTGATGTGAGCGTTTTTACGTACTGAGAACTTTCAGTGAGATGACTTCCTCTCAACATGAGGCTTTGATCTGGAGTCAGATCCCATCTACCGCCTAGTGAATAATATTCTGAATTACGGTAGGTATCTTTATAGTAAAGATCACGGTTTAGTTTACTGGCAGTACCTAAAATTGAAAAGGTATCACTCACCCGAGCTCCCAAATTAGCATTTAAGCGATATCCTTCTGAGTTCCATTCAGATAAAACACTTGTTTTGGGATTAGCCATACTTCTCAGGTTTGACGTTATATTAATGACTCCACCTGCAGTCCCTGAGCCGTAAATAACGCTTCCGCCACCGGGAATGATTTCAATACGCTCAAGTTGTTCAACGGGAATAATATCGTAGTTAGTGGTATAAGGGTGATTTGCTAATGTGGTAATTGGAGCCCCATCAAGTAACACTTGTAGGTTACGTTGTGAGGTTTCAGCTCCTTGCCCCCGCAAGTCTATGTTGCCCTGCCCAGAGGTATCGACACTAATACCAGGAACAGATTTAAGCACATCAGAGATTGTGCGGTTTCCTTTACCTTGAATATCTTCTTTTGAAATAACAATAATTTGCTTGGTATCTCGTAAACGTTCAATTTCAACATAGTCAGGTCGTGCATAGCTATCTTGTAGCTCAATTGCATCAGCAGCTTCTTGAAGCTGTGGTGATTCAAGTTCTTTATTGGTTGCATGAGTCGTAAAAGAAAGTGTTGATAAAATAATGAAACAAATAAAATTTGGCTTAAATTTAACCATATTGTTTCCAACGGAGGAAATGTTTTTCATTGGAGTAGACTTGCCTTTTGTAATGATAATGCAAATGATAATCAATCTTATTATATTGTTATTGATTTCAAGATCAATTAATTTAAAACAATTTATAATATGGCTAATTATTTGATTTAAGTGGAAATAAATTGTTGACTTAGGCGGTATATCTTACTGAGTGGATAGTAACTTTTACGCGAGGTTAGGTGTGAAAATAGAGATAGGGGGACATTTACTCAGGTTGGATGCTCTCATTTAGCGATCTACTTCAAATTACTCAAATTAATTTCAAATTTTTAATTTTCTCTGATTCCCAAAATCAAATAGTAACCCTCTTGAAATGTAAGTATTTTTACCTATATCGAGTGCTGATTAATCAAATCTAGGGATTAAAATATTTTTCTATAGCGCCGATAAAGTTAAATATTGTCAGATTATCCCACCAAAAGAGAAATTCTATGCAGAAACTTCGAAATTACTCAATTCGCACTGTGGTCTTCGTATTATTAAGTATTTTGTGTCTGATCTTGGGGGGAACGAATGTATACAGTGGTTGGTCATTATCACGCATTGCTGATGGAAATGATATTGATAGGCAATTGGTGCAACAAATGACCGTCCTTAGTCAAGGAAATGATCAGTATTTTCGTTTTGTCACACGACTAACTCGAGTCATGGAAAGTAAAAACCAAGGGAAAGATGTGGATTATGCCCCTGTAAAAGAAGCGATGTCCAATATGGGGAAATATTTAGAGCAAATGAAGTCGATTTCTCCTGGACCGATGGATCCTGAAGTATCAGATTTGGTGATCAATAATTGGCAATCACTGCTAGATGATGGCGTCACGCCTCAACTCGCATTGAGTATGGACAACGATTCGGACAAATATTTAGCGCATGCCCATAATGTAACACCTGCATTAAGCCGAGCTTTTGGCGCTTCAATTCAGCAATTTAATCAGACGGCTGATGAATTGATCAGCCATACTCGGCAGAATGTTGATAGCGTGATAGATATTACACAAGTGGTCATGATCGTCACTGCAATATTAGGGATCTTCATGCTCATTTTTACGGATCGCTATATGGCAGAGATGATGCAAAAACCATTAGGGCTACTGAGGCAACATTTTACTCAAATTGCGAAAGGGGATTTAAGCCATCCTGTACAGCCATTCGGAAACAGCTGTGTAGGAAAATTATTTCCAATACTTGAAGGGATGAGAAAAGATTTAAGTGAATCGGTCAATACAATCCGACAAGGAAGTGAAAATATTTATCTGGGGGCAAGTGAGATTTCAAACGGTAATAGCGATCTTTCATCTCGAACAGAAGAGCAGGCCGCCGCTTTAGAAGAGACGGCTGCGAGTATGGAGGAAATTACCGCTGCAGTTCAACTGAATATGGAAAACACACACCAAGCTAATCAATTAGTAGGCGAAGCGTTCGTGGTCGCTAATAAAGGGAATAGCATTGTTGATTCTGTTGTCGTGACCATGACTGAAATCTCCCAAAGCTCACAAAAAATAGCAGATATTATCAACATGATTAACGATATTAGTTTTCAAACGAATATCTTAGCGCTCAATGCGTCTATCGAAGCGGCTCGTGCTGGTGTGCATGGACGCGGTTTTATGGTAGTCGCTGCGGAAGTGCGCAAGTTAGCGAGCCACAGTGCGGAAGCCGCGATGGAAATTGAACGACTAATTGCCGATTCAGGAGCTTGCGTTCAGAAAGGAACGGGTTTGGTGAATGAAATGGGAAAAACGATGGAGAATATCTTACAGGGAATTAATGAGGTAACAGCAATTATGGAGCAAATCACCGTGGCTTCAGAAGAGCAGAGCAAAGGAATAGCCCAAGTTGGAGTCGCGATTACACAGATGGACGGCGTTACACAGCAAAATGCCTCTTTAGTTGAACAAGTGGCAACTGCAGCTAGTTCATTAGCGGGGCAAACGCAAGAATTACAACAAGCGGTTCAGCAGTTTAATTTATCCACACAAACGGTCTAGCACATTATTTTTTGCAAATAAAAAGCCCTCACTGCATAACAGTGAGGGCTCACAAAAACACTGCATTAACCGACTAGGATTAGTTCATGCCGTATTTTTTCAGTTTCTTACGCAGAGTGCCGCGGTTGATACCCATCATCAGGGCTGCACGGGTCTGGTTTCCACGGGTATATTGCATAACCATGTCCAACAAAGGCTGTTCTACTTCAGCCAATACCAGCTCATATAAATCATTAACATCTTGATTATTTAATTGAGCAAAATAGTTCTTCAGTGCTTGCTTAACTGAGTCACGTAACGGTTTTTGAGTTACTTGATCTTGTGAATTTACAGTAGCAACGGTTAGTACGTCAGAATTTACGCGTTGTTCGAACATAGTTCTGTCAGCTCTTATCTTTATTTACGCAAAAATTTTCAAAAAATGCTTCCAACACCTCCAGCTGTTCGCTGGCATCCTCAATGGTGTTGAATGAGCGCCGAAACTGGTCATCAGGTGCATGTTCTTTTAAGTACCAAGAAACATGTTTGCGCGCTATACGGGCTCCTTTGCCTTGACCGTAAAAGTCGTGCAATTCCTGTACATGCGCTAGCATAATACGCTTTACCTCTGCCATTGGCATTGGTGGCAATATTTCACCTGTGTCCAGATAATGCTGGATTTCCCGGAAGATCCAGGGTCTTCCCTGAGCCGCTCTGCCTACCATCAAGGCATCCGCCCCTGTGTAGTCTAAAACAGCTCTGGCTTTTAGCGGGTCAGTAATGTCGCCATTGGCAATAACCGGAATGGTAACAGTCTGCTTAACTGCCCGAATATTGTCATATTCAGCTTCCCCATTAAACAGACAGGCTCTAGTTCTGCCATGAATAGTGAGAGCTTGAATGCCGCAATCTTCGGCCAATTTGGCAATCTCTATGCAGTTTCGCTCTTCAGGTGACCAGCCTGTGCGGATCTTAAGGGTGACAGGCACATCCACTGCTTTGACGACACCTTCAAGAATCGATTTAACGATGTCTGGATAGCGTAGTAGTGCAGAGCCTGCAAGCTTACGATTCACTTTTTTAGCTGGACAGCCCATGTTGATATCGATGATTTGAGCGCCACTCTCAACGTTGATTTGAGCCGCGGCAGCCATTTCATCGGGATCATTGCCAGCTATTTGCACGGAACGAACCCCAAGTTCATCGCGATGAACCATTCTGAGTCTAGATTTGTCGGTCTTCCAAACTTGAGGATTAGAAGAAAGCATCTCTGATACTGTCATCCCAGCACCCATGTCATAACAGAGCGACCTAAACGGTTTATCTGTAATGCCTGCCATGGGGGCAGCAATAAGACAGTTTCTCAACTGATATTGTCCGATTCGCATAACTAAATGGGGGCCATACTGTGACTGCAAGGGCGCGTATATTACGCATTTTTTACGAGATATGAAAGGACAAACTTTGAGCAAACGGTTATTTATCACTAATTTTTTTATCTTGCATCTCTGCAATTATAAAATTAGTTATATTTAACAAATAGTTAATTAGATATTATAACGATTTATTAAAATAACTGTTGTGCTGTTCAAATCTCGTGCAGAACAGATTATCGCCAGCTATTGAGCAATATTTGAGCTATAAGATAATCTATTCTGGCGTTGTTTTCAAAGAAATTATTCTCTAATTTTAATAAAAAAACTCATTAAAAATGCTTGACACCCGTAATCCTGCACCATTCTTCTTTTTCAGCAACAGGGTCGATTTCAAAAGTTGAACGATAAGCGTCAGCCACTCCTTCTGCTTGAGTGGCGAGCACGCCAGAAAGACCTAATAACCCACCTGGGCGGGGTAGCACGCTAATCATCGGGGCGAGCTCACGCAATGGGCCAGCAAGGATGTTAGCAACCACGACATCAGCTTGTAAGTCATTAGGCTGGTCTTTTGGTAGGTATAGGGATAAACGCTCTGAAACACCGTTACGTTGCGCATTATCGCGGCTTGCAGTGATAGCTTGAGGGTCGATGTCGATCCCGATCGCATGAGCGGCACCTAATTTTAATGCGGCGATCGCTAAAATCCCAGATCCGCAACCAAAATCGATCACAGTTTTACCTTCTAGATCAAGGCCATCTAACCATTGGAGGCACAATGAGGTGGTTGGATGCGTGCCAGTACCAAAAGCGAGGCCAGGATCTAACATTACGTTGACTGCCGTTGGATCGGGCACATCGCGCCAACTTGGGCAGATCCACAAGCGTTCCCCAAAGCGCATCGGATGAAAGTTATCCATCCATTCTCTTTCCCAATCTTTGTCTTCTAATTGTTCGATTTTATGGATAAAACCTGGACTCAATATCGGACTATTTTCTAGTTGAGCGACGACAAATTTCATGTCGGTTTCTGCGTCATATAGACCGATAACATCGGTGTCACCCCAAAGGCGCGTTTCCCCCGGAAGCGGCTCAAAAACAGGAGTATCGTGGCTGTCTTGAAAGGTGACAGACACAGCACCGCTTTCGATTAACTCATCGCCAAGGGCTTCGGCATCTTTTGCGGTTGAGTTTATTTTGATTTGTATCCAAGGCATTGTTTTTTCTCTTCTAAAATGCTCGTCATTCTTCACGCCATAGCGTTGTTGGCTGCGCTCACTAACCCTAGTCACATACTGGTGTATGCTCCTAGGGATTAGCTCGTTTGCCGCCTATCTATGACGCGAATTATCTAGAGCATTGCATTTGTTCATTTACATTAGGTAACGCCAAATTCACCTATCAGTAGATAGGAATCAGTGAGTGCTAGTTACCTGTTCATTTGCTGGTGATTGTACTGGATTTTTGCCAAAAAGATTACCTAGAAGGAAGGCAATAAGACTAAAAATCAGTGATGGGACGATAGCGTGAAAGCCCATGATTTCAATTTTAAAACTTGCCAATATGGCATAACTGACGCCTCCGATGACCATACCACTGATAGCACCTGTTCCATTGGCTTTTTCCCAGTAGAGCCCGAGGACTAATGGCCACAAGAAAACAGCTTCTAAACCACCAAAAGCCAGTAAATTCAGCCAGATAATCATCTGAGGCGGGTTCCATGCTGCAACTAAAAGCAATGCACCTAAGACCAAAGTGGAAAGGCTAGAGATCCGTGCAAGACGCTTTTCATTTTTGATTTGTGTTGGCATGGTATTCAGATAGATATCTTTTACGATGGTTGCCGAGGACTGTAGTAGTTGTGCGTTGATCGTTGACATAATTGCGGCCATCGGTGCCGCTAAGAAAATTCCCGCTGCAAATGGTGGTAGAACTTGTACCATCAAAGTAGGGATCACTTGGTCTGGGATTGTGAGGTCAGGTAAAATTGCACGACCGAGAGCTCCCGCAAAGTGCATACCAAACATCAGTATCGCCATGACGATGGTTCCCAAAATAATACCTCGATGAACTGCTTTACTGTCTTTATATGAAATACAACGTACCGCAGTATGAGGTAAACCAATCACCCCAAAACAGACTAAAACCCAAAACGAAGCTAAAAATGGCCCGCTTAAAATGTCATCTGCACCTTCAGGTGAAACCAATTTTGGGTCTATGGTATGCATTTTTTCTATGGCTGCGGGTAAACCACCTGCATGGTAAATAATTGCAACCAGCAGGATCACCGTACCTAAAAGCATCACTAGGCCTTGCAGTGCGTCATTCAGGACGCTGGCTCTAAACCCACCAATTGCGGTATAGAGTGCGATAGATACCCCAAAAATTATTAACCCGTAAGTATATGGAATACCTGCTGCCGTTTCTAATAAGCGCGCACCACCAATAAATTGCACTGTCATCGCGCCAAAAAAGGCAATGAGTAGGCTAACACTGGCAAACCACACTAAAAACCGACTTTGGTAGCGTGCATACAGCATATCGTTGAGTGTAACGGCATTATAGCGACGCGCCAAAATAGCAAATTTTTTACCTAGCACGCCGAGGGAAAGCCAAATCGCGGGGAGTTGGATCATCGCCAATAGCACCCAACCTAGGCCATATTTATAGGCAGCTCCCGGTCCTCCAATAAAAGAACTCGCACTGATATAGGTTGCTGTGATGGTCATCGCAAGGACAAAGCCGCCCATTGAACGATTACCTAAAAAGTATTCATTTAAAAACTCGCCTTTTGTTCGTTTTTTATATGCATAAATGGATAGCAAAAAGACGAGAGCTAGGTAGCCGACGAGAGGCAGGAGAACTTCAATCTGCATCATTCTCCTCCAAAGAGATGTCTTTAAAAATCAGTTTAACCATCATAATGCAGAGCAAAATAAAAATGATGGGTAAGATGAGACAAGACCATTCAAACCACAGTGGTAGCCCTGTAATTCCAAGCGTGTTGTCCGGTAGGTAGGCACTAATAACCCAGCCGACCAGATAGGCGATAGTCAAATAAAATGACCAGCGCGCTTCTTTATTTGATTGAAGAAAACGTTTATCCACCCGTTATTCCCCTTCATTCCCATAAAAATAATCAGCAATTGTACGATAATCTGTGGACTGAGTGTGAAAAATACCAGAAGAAAAGTGCACTAAAGCGTATTTAACACAAAAAAATACCGTAACGCAGGGCGTTACGGTATCGATTGACGATAAGTTAAACAGGTTATCGCTGACTTATTCAGCAATACCCAGTTTTTTCTCTAAATAGTGGATATTAGTTCCACCTTTTTGGAAGTTTTCATCGTTCATAATCATTTGGTGCAATTCAATATTGGTTTTAATACCATCGACGATTAATTCGTTTAACGCATTTTTCATACGAGAAATAGCGATTTCACGAGTTTCACCATAGGTAATTAATTTACCAATCATTGAGTCATAATACGGAGGTACAGTGTAGCCTGCGTAAATATGAGATTCCCAACGTACGCCAAAACCACCAGGTGAGTGGAAACGGGTGATTTTACCCGGGCTTGGGATGAAAGTATTCGGGTCTTCTGCGTTGATACGGCACTCAACAGCATGGCCATGCACCACGATATCTTCTTGCTTCACAGATAATGGTAACCCAGAGGCAACACGCAGTTGCTCTTTAATTAAGTCTACACCAGTGATCATTTCAGTTACTGGGTGTTCAACTTGAATACGGGTATTCATTTCAATGAAGTAGAACTCACCGTTTTCGAATAAAAATTCGAAGGTACCTGCACCGCGATAACCGATTTCAATACATGCATTAGCACAGCGCTCACCGATATTACGGCGAATTTCAGGCGTAATACCCGGTGCTGGTGCTTCTTCAACCACTTTTTGGTGGCGACGTTGCATTGAACAGTCACGCTCAGCCAAGTAAACCGCATGGCCTTGGCCATCAGCCATGACTTGAATTTCAATATGACGTGGGTTTTCAAGGAATTTTTCCATGTAAACCATATCATTATTAAAAGCGGATTTCGCTTCAGCACGTGTCAGGTTGATCGAAGATTCTAAATCTTTCTCATTGCGTACGACACGCATACCACGACCACCACCACCACCAGATGCTTTGATGATGACAGGGAAGCCGATACGTTTTGCGATGGCTTTATTTTTTTCAGTGTCGTTCCCTAATGGGCCATCAGAACCCGGAACACAAGGTACACCGGCTTTTTTCATCGCGTTAATTGCAGAAACTTTATCACCCATTAGGCGGATGGTTTCAGCTTTTGGACCGATAAAAACAAAACCAGAGTTTTCAACTTGTTCTGCAAAATCTGCGTTTTCAGCCAAGAAACCATATCCTGGGTGAATCGCTTGAGCACCTGAAATTTCCGCTGCGGAAATAATCGCAGGGATATTTAAGTAACTTTTCGCTGATGCTGCTGGGCCGATACAAATTGTTTCATCAGCCAGTAACACGTGTTTTAGATCGCTATCTGCCGTAGAGTGAACCGCTACTGTTTTGATGCCGAGTTCTTTACAGGCACGCAAAATACGTAATGCGATTTCTCCGCGGTTAGCAATAACAATTTTTTCCAGCATGGAAACGCCTCGTTATTCGATGACAACTAATGGCTCGTCAAATTCTACTGCATCACCGTTTTGCAACAGAATGGCTTTAACAACGCCTGCTTTATCTGCTTCGATTTGGTTCATCATTTTCATCGCTTCAACGATGCAAAGTGGGTCACCAACGCTGACCGTTTGACCAATCTCAACGAATGGTTTCGCTTCAGGGCTTGGTGCGCGGTAGAAAGTACCGACCATTGGTGAGCGAACCTGGTGACCTGCAACTGCAGCAGGTGCAGCTGGCGCTACCATAGCTTCAGATGGTGCAACCGCATTAGCCAGAGCAGGTTGTTGTGCAACCGGTGCTGAGTAATATTGTTGAGGTGCAGCCATAACCTGGGAAGCAGGTGAAACGCGGCTGATACGTACTGACTCTTCACCTTCAGAAATTTCCAGTTCAGAAATGCCAGACTCTTCGACCAGCTCGATCAGCTTTTTAATTTTACGAATATCCATGGATATGATTCCGTACTCTTATATTTGGATTGAATTAATTAGGCGCAGACGGTTAACCGCTGCCTGTAAAGCAAAACTATAACCATCAGCACCTAGACCACAAATTACACCGATTGCTTTATCGGAGAAATAAGAATGTTGGCGAAATGATTCCCTAGCGTGCACATTAGACAAGTGGATCTCGATAAACGGGATACTCACCGCGAGTAATGCATCACGTAGTGCAACACTGGTATGTGTGAATGCAGCCGGATTGATGAGAATAAAATCAACATCATGACGTGCAGCATGAATTTTATCGATTAGTTCAAATTCTGCGTTTGACTGAAAATGACTCAGTTTTACCCCTAACTGACTAGCCTCTGACTCCAGCTTGGATACGATATCGGCAAGAGTTTGGTTGCCGTATTTATCGGGTTCCCGTGTACCTAGCAGGTTTAGGTTTGGCCCATTCAAGAGTAAAATGTGAATATCTTCTGCCATTATGCTGCTAACTCCGACGATATTATCAATAGCCCGACAACATAACGCGATGCTAAGCGTTTGTCATCTTTTATCATAAAAATAAATGGATTTTCTACTGACAAGGTTCGTCATTATAATTATTTCGTGACATATAGCAGCAAAATACTGGTCTTATCAGAGAAAATACCCGAATTTATTTTAGAAAATGTGCGGTAATCCCTATTTAGGCGAAAGTACCGCAATAAATTGGTGACTAACCTCGCAGGTTAACTAGCGTACGCCCAGTCACTTCATTTTTTAAGAGTTTTTTTGCATATTCGACAGAATCTTCTAATTGAATCTCATTGCTGACCTGCTCATAGAAAGAAGGGGGAAGAAGTTCCGCGAGTCGTTGCCATACTTTAGGGCGATTTGCGGCAGGGTAGTAAACCGAATCTACACCTTGTAGGCGGACATTACGTAAAATAAATGGCATGACACTGGTTGGTAAGTCGAAGCCACCCGCTAAGCCGCAGGCGGCAACAGTCCCATTATAGTGTGTTTGCGCAAGAAGATTAGCGAGTAATTCACCACCTACTGTATCAATCGCACCCGCCCACAACTGTTTGTCTAATGGTTTAGCAGGATGTGTGAAATCACTACGAGGTAATACCCTCTTGGCACCTAAACTTTGCAGGTAGCTGCTGTTTTCTTCACGACCTGAAATCGCGACAACCTCATAACCTAATAAAGAGAGTAATTGCACGGCAGTACTACCAACACCACCGCTTGCACCACTTACGATGACTTCGCCTTTATCAGGAGTCACACCAGCTTCTTCTAGGGCATTTACGCAGAGCATTGCTGTAAAGCCGGCGGTGCCAATAACCATCGCTTGTTTTAAGGACAAATTTTCTGGAAGAGGGGTTAAATACTTTGCGGGGACTCTTGCTTGAGAGGCTAACCCGCCCCAATGCGTTTCACCCACCCCCCATCCAGTCAGTAGTACATGTTGGCCAACTTGGAAACGAGGGTCTTCACTGTGGTGGATCACACCTGAAAAATCGATGCCGGGTACCATCGGGTATTGGCGAACAACGCCCGCTTTTCCACAAATAGCTAATGCATCTTTATAATTAAGTGTAGACCAATAAATATCGACTATAATATCTCCGGCTGGAAGCATTTCTGTAGTTAATGGTTGAATGCCAGAGACGATTTTTTCGTCAGTTTGTTGTAGGACGAGAGCTTTCATCTTTCACTCCTATATAATGATTAAATATGTATTTTGAAAATGACTAAAATTTGAGTGTATTTCATTGACGTAGTAACAGTATTTAAGCTATTAATATTGTAATTAATTTGTAAAAATTTATTTTTTTCTGGCATAAATAGGCTTTTATCATGCAAAATATCGCATCTTGACGGATTCATTTTGCATATTGACATAAATTTGCCGCGTTTCTGGTAGATAATAGAGCGAACACTCAGCGAATTCACCCAATTTGTATTGGAAATAGCCAGTGTGTAGCAATAATAAAAAGAACTAAATAATATTTGAACTTGTTGCCATAATAACTTGTCACACTGGGAAGAAAAAGATGGAGTATATAACAACCAAAGAATAGGTGTTTTTTTGTGTGTTTTTATCCTGTAGGTAAATAATACAATTAATATCTGTTTTTGGGGTTTTTATCTGCTTCGTTTAGATAAGAAGCATGTACAGTACGGTACGTGAAAAATAGATGAATTAACCATATTTTAGAAGCAGCTCATTAACGCCTTGAGACCGCTTCAAGTGGTTGGTAGAGTAGACGGGTTTAAATTCGTCCCCAGCTTGCAGGATAACTCTTTCGTTATGTTTAAAAAATTTCGTGGCATGTTTTCTAATGACTTGTCTATTGACTTGGGTACGGCCAATACCCTTATTTATGTCAAAGGACAAGGCGTAAAATTAAATGAACCCTCTGTAGTTGCTATTCGTCAAGACCGCTCTGGATCGCCAAAAAGCGTTGCTGCTGTCGGTGGTGAAGCGAAGCAGATGCTGGGACGTACACCAGGTAATATTTCGGCAATCAGGCCAATGAAAGACGGTGTTATCGCCGACTTTTTCCTGACTGAAAAAATGTTACAACACTTCATCAAACAAGTTCATAGCAACAGTTTTTTACGCCCAAGTCCGCGAGTCCTTGTTTGTGTCCCTGTTGGTGCAACACAAGTTGAACGTAAAGCCATTCGTGAGTCAGCGTTAAGTGCGGGCGCACGGGAAGTCTTCTTAATTGAAGAACCTATGGCCGCAGCTATTGGTGCCGGGTTACCTGTATCAGAAGCAACAGGCTCAATGGTTGTTGATATTGGTGGTGGTACTACAGAAGTCGCTGTTATTTCGTTAAATGGCGTTGTTTACTCTTCATCTGTACGCATTGGTGGTGACCGTTTCGATGAGTCCATCATTAACTATGTACGTCGTAACTATGGCTCACTGATAGGTGAAGCGACAGCAGAACGCATCAAGCATGGAATTGGTTCTGCATTCCCAACAGATGAAGTTTACGAGATTGAAGTTCGCGGCCGTAACCTTGCGGAAGGTGTGCCACGCGGATTTAAGATGAACTCCAATGAAATTTTAGAAGCATTGCAAGAACCGCTTACAGGAATTGTCAGCGCAGTCATGCTAGCACTTGAACAGTGTCCTCCTGAATTGGCCTCAGATATTTCAGAGCGCGGTATGGTCTTAACCGGTGGTGGCGCGCTTCTTCGTAATTTAGATCGCTTATTGATGGAAGAAACTGGTATCCCAGTTATCGTTGCTGAAGATCCTCTAACTTGTGTCGCTCGTGGTGGCGGTAAAGCGTTAGAAATGATTGATATGCACGGTGGCGACCTGTTTAGCGAAGACTAAATGGCCTTTTAGAAACAGTTGGGGCTGTCCCCAACTGTTTTGACTATTTTTTGTTCCTCTGACATTAGTGAAACTTAGCCACACATGAAGCCAATTTTTAGGCGAGGTCCATCCCTACAGCTACGCATTTTTATTGCGGTAATCATTGCACTTGTACTGGTGGTGATTGACCATCGCTTTGAGCCTTTCAATAAAGTCCGTAACTACTTAGACACGGCGGTTAGCCCATTCTATTTTTTAGCCAATGGCCCACGTCAATTTCTAGATAATATCTCCGAAAGCTTCTCTTCAAGAGAACAATTGCAATTCGAAAATAAAGCCTTACGCCAAGAGCTATTACTGAAAAAAGCGGACAACTTGCTTTTAGAACAACTTAAGCAGGAAAATGCGCGGTTAAGGGAGTTACTTGGTTCGCCACTTCGTCAAGATGAACACATGATGGTCACGCAAGTTATTTCAGGCGCGAATACGCCATATCGTGACCAAGTGGTTATAGACAAGGGCAGCAATGAAGGCGTTTATGAAGGGCAGCCCGTTATTAGTGATAAAGGCGTAGTTGGTCAAGTGGTTGGGGTTAGTAACTTTAATAGTCGTGTCCTGTTAATTTGCGACACTACCCATGCACTGCCAGTACAAGTATTACGTAATGATGTCCGTGTTATTGCTGCAGGTTCTGGATGTGCTGATGATATCCAATTAGAACCGTTGCCTGAAAATACCGATATTCGTGTTGGTGATGTCCTTGTCACGTCAGGGTTAGGAGGGCGTTTCCCCGAAGGTTATCCTGTAGGGGTGGTCTCTGCCGTAAAACACGACACACAACGTGCTTATACTATTATCAGCGCGAAGCCGAGTGCCGAATTGCAGCGTTTACGCTACCTTTTGCTACTATGGGGAAATGATAGCGACCCTAAAACGCCACTACAGCCTTCGGAAGTTTATCGTGCAGCAAATGAACGATTAATGAAAGTATTGCCGCAAGTGTTACCTAATCCGAATGAAATTCAGGGGCCTCCATTGCCACCATCAATGGCTCCGACGTCACAACCATAAGTAGAGGAAACACAGTATGGTTATGGGCAAGAGAGTAAATTAGCATGGATGAGTATCGCGGAAATGGCCGTGCCATCATTTGGTTATCGTTTTTTATTGCGTTGATTTTACAAGTCATGCCTTGGCCGGAACAACTCAGTTTTTACCGGCCATCATGGCTTCTGTTGATTCTCACTTATTGGGTGATGGCATTACCACACCGAGTGAGTGTTGGCACGAGTTTTATTTTAGGGATTATCGTAGATTCCATTCAGGGCTCTGCACTGGGAGTGCATGCTCTTTCTTTTAGCATTATTTGCTATCTCGTCTCTTATAAACACCAATTGTTGCGTAATATGGCGTTGTGGCAGCAAGCTCTGGTGATTATGTTACTCACTATCATTCAAGATCTTGCTGTTTTTTGGGCTGAATTTCTATCATCACAAGTATTATTCCACCCGCAAGTATTTTGGAATAGCTTAGTGAATGGTATTCTATGGCCATGGCTATTTTTGCTTTTACGTAAAATACGTCGGCAATTTTCAGTATGTTAGGGTGTTAGTTGTCGGTCTGACTGGGAATACAGTTTATGTGTTTAATTTATCTTGCGTCCGGCTCACCCCGTCGACGTGAACTTGTTCAGCAACTTAATTATACCTTTGAGGTTTTACGTCCAGAGGTAGAAGAACAGTGGCAGGAGGGGGAGTTGCCTCAAGACTATGTTCAACGTCTTGCACGAGATAAATCTTTAGCTGGTGTTGCGATTGCACCCGATAATCAACCGGTTTTGGGCGCAGATACAATCGTTGTTCTAGCAGGGCAAATTTTAGAAAAACCGCGAGATAATCAGCACGCAGAAGAGATGCTAAGTGCATTATCAGGAAAAACCCATCAGGTCATGACGGCTATTGCCTTATCCAACCGTCAACAGACAATGCAGTCACTAATTGTGACAGATGTGACATTCCGCGAGTTATCTTTAATCGAAATACGGGACTATATACAATCTGGTGAGCCAATGGATAAGGCAGGCGCTTATGGAATACAAGGAATTGGTGGGCGTTTTATACGTAAAATTAATGGCAGCTACCATGGGGTTGTTGGTTTACCACTGGTTGAAACAGACGAGCTAATTCAGCGATTTTTAGCGTTAAGTGATGGTAAGGGGAAGTCATGACTGCGGAACTATTAGTAAACATTACGCCATCTGAAACGCGCGTTGCTTATATTGATGGTGGGATATTACAAGAAATTCATGTTGAACGAGAAGCAAAAAGAGGGCTAGTAGGGAATATTTACAAAGGCCGTGTGAGCCGAGTCTTACCGGGGATGCAGGCGGCCTTTGTTGATATTGGTCTAGATAAAGCGGCCTTTTTGCACGCTTCGGATATTATGCCCCATACGGAATGCATTGCGGGTGACGAACAAAAAAACTTTCATGTCAGGGACATCGCTGAGCTCGTTAAGCAAGGGCAAGATTTAATCGTTCAAGTCGTCAAGGACCCCCTTGGTACCAAAGGTGCTCGCCTAACTACGGATATTACACTCCCTTCTCGCTATTTGGTCTTTATGCCAGGAGCTTCCCATGTGGGAGTTTCACAACGTATTGAAAGTGAAGATGAAAGAGAACGCCTAAAAGAGTGTGTTTCACAGTATTGTGATGAAAATGGGGGCTTTATCATTCGTACGGCAGCAGAAGGGGTCGGGGAAGAGGAAGTTAAACAGGATGCTGCATTCTTAAAACGCCTGTGGGCAAAAGTGATTGAACGAAAAAAACGCAATGTGACTCGCACTAAAATTTATGGTGAATTAGCACTTGCTTACCGTATTATTCGTGATTTTGCCGGCGCTCACCTTGATCGCATTCGTGTTGACTCTCGTTTGACCTATACTCAATTACAAGAATTTATCGAAGAGTATGTGCCAGAAATGACAGCTAAGCTCGAACTCTATCAAGGGAATCAGCCGATATTTGACTTGTTTGACGTTGAAAACGAAATTCAGCGAGCAATGGACCGAAAAGTGGAGCTAAAATCAGGTGGTTATTTGATTATCGACCAAACTGAAGCCATGACGACCATTGATATTAATACGGGCGCATTTGTTGGGCACCGTAATCTTGAAGAAACCATCTTTAATACCAATATCGAAGCAACCCAAGCGATAGCAAGGCAACTGCGTTTACGCAACTTAGGCGGCATTATTATTATTGATTTTATTGATATGGCTGACCCGGAACATCGCCGCCGTGTATTAGCGTCATTAGAGCAGGCATTGAGTAAAGATAAAGTTAAAACAACCATTAATGGTTTTTCGCAACTGGGCTTAGTCGAAATGACGCGTAAGCGTACAAGAGAAAGCTTAGAACACGTATTATGTGATGATTGCCCGACTTGCCAAGGGCGCGGAACCGTTAAATCGGTAGAAACGGTATGTTATGAAATTTTACGTGAAATAGTTCGTGTTCACCGTACTATCGATGCAGATAGGTTCTTAGTTTATGCATCCCAAGCGGTGGTTGATGTCCTTAAAGGGGATGAGTCACACGCCCTTGCAGAAGTTGAAATTTTTGTTGGAAAGCAAGTTAAAGTTCAGACTGAGCCTCTTTACAGTCAGGAACGTTTTGATGTCGTAATGATGTAAAAGGAGATTTGAGTGAGACGACTGCCACGTGTAGCACTGGTGACGACTGCGGTTATATTATTGCTGTGCGCGTTAGTGCTGTCAGGGCTGCGTTTTCTTCTGCCAAATATCGACAACTATCGGCAAGATCTGATTGATTACGTTGAAAAAAAGACCGATGTATCGGTACAAATTGGTAAAATTGAAGGGGCTTGGCAATCTTTTGGCCCTGTACTGACGTTGTCCGATGTCGTTTTACAGAATAAAACTACCGATATTACAGCGAATACTATTACGGTTGAATTAGATATTTGGAGCTCGTTATTTTCTCTGCGCTGGCGTTTTCGTGACTTAACCTTTTACCAGTTAAATGTTGATCACAAAGTCCCTTTCAGCCTTGGCGATTCCTCGGAAGGGCAGTCTTTAGATGGTATTGAAGAGCTATTTTTAAGGCAATTTGACCATTTTGTACTAAAAGAAAGCCAATTAACTTTCCTCACACCTTCAGAACAAAAAACGACGCTGATTTTGCCTGAACTTTCTTGGCTCAACGATAACGACAGGCATCGCGCTCAAGGTTTTGTTAGTCTCGAAACCATCAATAAGCAGCATGGTTATCTGCAAGTAAAGCTTGATGTGTCAGATAAAAATGGCGTGTTAAGCGACGGTATTTTTTATTTGCAAGCGGATAATATTGATATGCAGCCATGGCTTAGCCGCTGGCTACGGGATAACACGTCATTACGGGACGCAAATTTTAGCCTGTCTTCTTGGGTAACACTGAAAAATAACCGGATTGATAGCGGCCTTATTCAATTACGGCAAGGGGAAGCCAATTGGGGAACCGGCGAATTAGCGCAAAACTTGCAAGTCAATGATTTGCTTTTGCGAATGAAAAGGCAGGGGAATGGGTGGTTATTTAACATTCCTGAGCTTGATACCTTGAAAACCAATGAGTTTATCTGGCCACGAGGGAGCGCCTCTGTATTGTATTTGCCTGCCAGCAAAAAATATCAAGATAATGACCATTGGCGCATCCGTGCAAAAGATATTGAACTTGAACGTTTAAGTGAGATTTTACCCACTTTTTCCTTTTTAACGCCTGAAATGGTACAGGATTGGCAACATCGCCAACCAACTGGTGTGGTGAGTGAATTTGCGCTTGATATCACGCAAAATATGCCTGAAAACGTACAAATCAACATGGACTGGCAAAATGTTAGCTGGAAAAAATGGAAGGAGCTGCCTTCAGTTAATCACTTTTCAGGTGTTTTAATCGGTGGGATGCAAAGTGGTAGTGCCACCGTTAGCTTACAAGATAGTGAAGTTGACTATCGTGATGAATTTAAAGCGCCTTTCTCGATAAAAACGGCAACAGGTCAGTTCCATTGGGTCAATAATGCCAGTGAATTTAAGTTGTGGAGCCCATCATTAGAGCTACAAGCTCAGTCTCTTTGGGCAAATGGTGAGTTTCGTTACGCAAAAGCGAAAAAAGGAAATTATGCCGATCTCGCCATTCTTGCCGGAATCCGTTTAGATGATGCAGGGGATGCATGGCGTTATTTCCCACAAAAATTAATGGGCCAAGATGTGGCCGATTACCTGACGAAAGCGATTATTGCCGGTAGTGTAGATAATGCGACTTTAGTCTATAAAGGCGACCCTGCTCATTTCCCCTATGATAACAATGATGGGCAATTCCAAGTTTATGTCCCTTTGCGTGATGCAACATTCGAATATGACAGTGAATGGCCTGCGTTATTGAACTTAGATATGGACTTAGACTTTAGGCGTGCAGGGTTATATATGCATGCGCCAAGCGTGAAATTAGCGGATGCCACAGCAACCAACCTTGATGCGAACATCCCTGATTACACTAAAGAAATGCTGTATATCAATGCAGACATCAGTGGAACTGGAAAACAAATCCAGCAATATTTTGTGCATACCCCGATGAACCACTCAATTGGCGATACGCTTGAAGAGTTACAAATTGGGGGGACTGTTAATGGCCAATTAGGGTTATCTATTCCATTGGTGGCGGGTAAAGATGTTTTTGCCAAAGGGAAAGTTAATCTCAATAAAAATGATTTATACATTCAGCCAATTGATAGCACTATTTCCGCTTTAACGGGCAGTTTTGAGTTTAACAATGGAGATTTACGCGGTGAAAACTTGCAAGGCCATTGGTTTGAACAGCCCATTACTGTTGATTTCACCACTACAGATCAAGCAAAAAATTATTTAGTGGATGTGAATGTTAGCGGAAACTGGGCGGTGAATAAGTTGGCAATGTTGCCTGCTGAGATTAAGCAAAAGGTGTCAGGAACCACTAACTGGAAAAGCCAAGTTGCGATCACTATTCCGAATACAGCAAAAGAACCTGTTGGCTTACAAATAGACGTTAGCGCAGGGCTAAAACAACTGAAAAGCCAGCTACCCGCTATTGATAACGCTCTATTAGCCGAACTTGGGCAAATTAATGTTCAGGCTAAAGGAACAACAGAACAGTTGGTGGTTGGTGGTGATATCGGTAAGCGCATTGGTTTTAATACTCAATGGGGGCTGAGTAGTAAGCCTTTAAGCTTATTAAAAGCCCATGTTGCCCAATGGCGTGATGGTATTCCTGAATTACCTAAAAATGCAACTTTTGTTGTTGATTTGCCACCGATTACCGATATGAACTGGGAGAAATTAGCCGGGTTGTTAGTGTCATCCCATAGCCGCGAAGGGGGGATGAATATTGGTTTACCTGACATGCTTGAGGTCAATATCCCATCAATCTACCTCGCTGGGCAGCAATGGAATGCAGTAAATTTTTCCTATGACTTACAACGGGCTGAGCAATTAGTCAGTATCAATAGTGAAAACTTAAAAGGTTCGTTACAAATCTTTGCTTCACAGCCTTGGCAGGTCGCCATTGATTATTTGTATTACAACCCTAGTGAATCCTCTAGTACTCAAATCAATGACCTTGCTACGACACAAATCGATTTTAGCCAATGGCCGCAGTTCCAGTTTCACTGTAAAGAGTGTTGGGTCGCTGGGCAGAAATTGGGGGAAATTAGCGCTAATATCCAACCTAAAGGCACTTTATTGCAACTGACAGATGGCACGCTAGATAACAGCGTCACGAAATTAAAGTTAGATGCTATTTGGAACAGCGAAAAAGGCAATAAAACACAAATTGCAGGTTCATTAACCGGTGAAGCTTTTGACGAAACGGCGGCGTATTTTGGTATATTGGTTCCCATTATCCAATCACCTTATACTATTGAATTTGATTTAGATTGGGCTAATTTGCCTTGGTCACCAGATATCGCCTCTTTAAATGGTAAAATGTCTGCAAAATTGGGCAAAGGAGCGATTGCACAAATGGGTGGTGGTCGTGCAGGGCAAATATTGCGTCTAGTCAGTTTTGATGCCCTGCTGCGTAAACTACGATTTGATTTTAGCGATACATTTAGTGATGACTTTGATTTTGACTCCATTAAAGGTGATGCGACCATTAAAAATGGTGTACTGGTTTCGAAAAATACCTATGTTGATGGTTTAGTTGCCGATATCGCTTTTAATGGCCAAATTGACCTTGTTAAACGCCAAATTAATGTTGAAGCCGTCATTACACCGGAAATATCTGCTACAGTAGGAGTAGCAACCGCGTTTGTGGTAAACCCATTTGCAGGCGCTGCCGTATTTGCGGCAACGAAAGTGCTCGGTCCACTATGGAGTAAAGTTTCCGTTATTCGTTACCGAGTAACAGGTAGTTTGGACGAGCCGAAAATTGATGAAGTATTACGTCAACTGAAGGAGACTCAAGAGTAATGAAAAATGGCAACGTTGCACTTTTGCAGTTATGTAGCGGAAATAATACTAAACACAATTTGGCGCAAATCGAACAACAGATCAAACAGTTACCAGAGACTGTTGAATTAGTACTGACCCCTGAAAATGCATTGTTATTTGCGGATGCGGCGACTTATCGTAAACAAGCGGAAGAGCAAGGAAAAGGCCCTTTGCAAAGTGCGATCAGCGAAATGGCCAAACGTTATCATGTTTGGATTTTAATTGGCTCAATGCCAATGATTAGCCGTGAAGATCCTGAACGTATTACGAGTAGTAGCTTATTATTTGATTCTGAAGGAAATATTAAAGCTCGCTACGATAAAATTCATATGTTTGATGTCAATATCGAAGACGAACAAGGCACGTATAACGAGTCTGTGATTTATCAACGCGGTGAACATATCACTGTCGTTGATACACCAGTTGGCCGTCTTGGCATGACAATTTGCTATGATTTACGTTTTCCTGGTTTATTCCAAGCATTACGTGAACAAGGCGCAGAAATTATCTCTGTACCAGCGGCATTTACTCGTTACACTGGGCAAGCACATTGGGAGCCGTTATTACGTGCCCGTGCGATAGAAAACCAATGCTATATTTTAGCGCCTGCTCAAGTCGGTGTGCACGGTACACGTCGCACATGGGGGCACAGCCTTGCGGTTGATGGGTGGGGTAAAGTGATGAAAAAGAACGTGGATGCAGTCGCGTCTACGGTACTGAATATTAAAACGGACAGCTTGGGTGTCATGCGAGAGCAAATCAAAGTGGTTAAACATAACCGCTTTAGACCACAATTGACATCCTTGATTAAAAAAGAAACCAAAGAGTAACGAATATGAGTTTAGTTTCTGTCAGCGAACATTTGCTGGCCGCCAACCGCCTTGGGCAAGAAAATCTGTATGACATTTTAGGTTTGTTATCTGAGCGCCATCTGGATTATGCGGATCTATTCTTTCAATCGAGCTTCCATGAGTCATGGGTGCTTGAAGATAGGATCATCAAAGATGGCTCTTACAATATCGACCAAGGTGTTGGTGTGAGAGCAGTCAGTGGTGAAAAAACCGGGTTTGCATACGCAGACCAAATTTCGCTACATGCGCTGACACAAAGTGCGACCGCAGCACGCAGTATTGTGAATGAGCAAGGTTCTGGTAAATCACAAATTCTAACTAACGTTGAATATAAGAAACTGTATTCAATGGCAGACCCACTGCAAAGCTTATCGCGGGAACAAAAAATTGATTTACTGCATCGTGTTGACCAAGTTGCACGTGCAGAAGACCCACGTGTTATCGAGGTCAATGCCAGTTTAACGGGTGTTTATGAGCAAGTGTTAGTCGCCGCAACAGATGGCACTTTGGCGGCAGATGTTCGTCCGTTAGTGCGTTTGTCAGTCAGCGTGCTGGTGGAACATGACGGTAAGCGCGAACGCGGTGCAAGTGGCGGTGGTGGCCGTTATGGTTACGAATATTTCTTGGAAATTCACCAAGGGCAAGTGGTTGCTGAACAATATGCACGCGAAGCGGTGCGTATGGCGCTGGTGAATTTGTCAGCGATCGCTGCGCCTGCTGGAATGATGCCGGTTGTGCTGGGTGCTGGTTGGCCAGGGGTTCTATTGCATGAAGCGGTAGGCCATGGTTTAGAAGGTGACTTTAACCGTCGCGGCACCTCTGTTTTTTCAGGTCAAATAGGCGAACAAGTGGCATCACCTCTGTGCACTGTGGTGGATGATGGCACGATAGCGGGCCGTCGAGGCTCTCTCGCCATTGATGACGAAGGGGTACCTGGGCAGTATAACGTCCTAATAGAAAATGGTATTTTACGTAATTATATTCAAGATAAACTGAATGCACGCCTGATGGGAGTTGCTCCAACAGGTAATGCACGCCGTGAATCTTATGCGCACTTACCTATGCCGCGTATGACCAATACCTACATGTTAGCAGGTACATCAACGCCAGAAGAAATTATTGCGAGTGTGGATAAAGGCATTTATGCACCAAACTTTGGTGGTGGTCAGGTAGATATCACCTCAGGTAAATTTGTATTTTCAACATCAGAAGCTTACCTGATTGAAAAAGGTAAGATTACTTCTCCTGTGAAGGGGGCGACGTTAATAGGCTCAGGTGTTGAAGCTATGCAGCAAATTTCAATGGTTGGTAATGACTTAGCGCTAGATAAAGGTGTTGGTGTTTGTGGCAAAGAAGGCCAAAGTGTTCCTGTTGGTGTAGGCCAACCTACATTAAAACTGGACAAACTGACCGTTGGCGGTACCGCATAATCGTTCATGGCGATATAAACTAGGCTCTGCTCGCCCTTGTAACAACTTCTTGTCGATGTTGTGACTGGGGCGATTGTGTGCCTGCAAAGCACAAAACAACTGAGGTGTTATGAATAAACGTTTTTTACCCGTCGTATTGATGGCTATTTTGATTGTGATTAGCCTTTATTTTAATGGTGGAGATAAAACACCATCTGAACCATCCGTTAATCAAAGCAATCCACCTTCTCGTGAAGCGATAACGCCAAAAGAAACACCACAACCGATTGATAAGCTAACTGCACAAGATAACGTGGTTAGTTTTATGGAAAAATATCAAAAACTTCCCGCTTTCTATATGACGAAAAAACAAGCCCGTGAAGCCGGATGGGATGCGAAAAAAGGTAATCTTTGCGATGTGTTACCTGGAAGAGCGATTGGCGGCGACCGTTTTTCTAACCGTGAGAAAAGTTTACCCATTGCACAAGGACGCCAATGGTTTGAAGCAGACATTAATTATCGCTGTGGTCATCGCGGGGCGGACCGTTTGCTATACTCATCAGATGGGATGATTTTTGTGACTCATGACCATTATAAGAGCTTTACACAAGTCAACTAAAGGAAATACCTTGATGAGCAAACAGGTAAGCTTTGATTTTAGGCAAATAAACTCATTGAATGATTTTTATGACCAATTTGCTCAACAATTTTCCCTTCCTGATTGGTTTGGTCATAATCTTGATGCTTTGTGGGATATGGTTTCCGCAGGCATTGAGTTACCTGTAACCATCACGTTTTCACATATGAGCGCGGAACAGCGTATAAAATTCGCAGATGTTATTGATGTGATGAATGACGCACAAGACATGTGGGAAGAAGAGTTTATTTTTGCTTTAGATATAACAAAAAGCTCTAACTAATATTCCTATCACTCATGGTAAAGTCTAAATAAGATAACTGAGCTGATAGGGGTCTTTAGGATGAATAACGTTACTTGCACTGCATTTCCACTAAAAGAAAAAAAATTTCTTATTGTTCATGGTTACACGGCATCCCCTGAAAAAAATTGGTTTCCATGGTTGAAATCAGAGCTTGAAGCCTTAGGCGCTTTTGTTAACGTCCCCACCATGCCTGACTCTTTAGCCCCCAACCCTGAAAGGTGGCAGCAGCGCTTACAGCATTTACCTTTTGATATTGATGAAAATACGGTTTTGATTGGCCATAGCTTAGGTTGCGTTACTGCATTGCGGTTTCTTCAACATGCAGGGCAATCGGTGGCAGGTTATGTATTGGTATCAGGGTTTGACGAAGAACAGCCTACATTGCCTGAATTACAGCCTCACACCGTTGAACCATTGAATTATGACGAACTCATAAAAGTGGCAAATAATCGAATATCGATTATATCAACCAATGATGAAATTGTGTCGCCGGGGTCTTCGAAAGCATTGGCAGAGGCCTTAAAAACACAGGTTATTATTGAGGAATCTGCTGGGCATTTCCTTGATAGAGAAGGCTATACTGAGTTCAAAACACTACTTGATACGATCAAAACGCATTTTAGCTAGTTATGGTTGGTAAGAATACTAGGCACACTGGTTTTGAGTATTTCAATCAACTCTGGGTCCATATATGGGTAATCATCAGGAATATCCAGAACATGAAGCGGTTTGTATTCCAAAAGGCGGGGGAAATCTGCTTTTAAGCGGTTTTTATGTTTTTGCTCCATCACAAAAATTACATCTGCCCAGCGGATTAAATCCGCATTAACAGGGCGCTTCGCATTGCGGCTCGTTCCCGCTGAACGGGTGACCCAACTTTCATGGTTGCGCCAGATCTGTTCAGCGGTTGGACTACGCCATTGGTTTTTACTGCAAATGAATAAAATATTCACGAGTTGTTGTGTATCTCTTCAAGGCTAATACGGGCAAGCTGTATATTACTTACTTGCGGGTATGCCATACCTAATTGGGCTGCACGGATCATTTTTTCGCTTCGACCGTACATCTGTTTCCAGTTTTTTCAGGTGTATAGCAGTCAACTAGTCGTGAATTTAGTTGATCACGGGATTTATTGATTCGAGCTTTGGCTCTGCGCCATGCTCTATTTCGGGTATTATCCATATCTTCCTCATTATTTATCGGGGTTCAGCAGCCGCGATAATACGGGTCAGAGTATGTCTAACAATGGCATGATAGGTTGTTTCGGCAGCGCTATCAACACGCTTCTGGCTTTTTCAGATTATTGCTTAATTTACAAAAAAAAATCCCCTAGCCGTAGCATAGGGGATAATTCATTAAGCCATTTCAGAGAGATCTTTCAAATATTGAAAGATTTGGCGATAAGCTTTTGGCGGTTTGTTGCCTTCACGCTCTTTTTTTGCATTACGGACTAATGCACGCAGTTGTTGCCTGTCTGTTTGTGGGAACAGGGCAACCACGTCTTCAATGACTTCATCACCGCCATCTAATAAACGGGTACGTAAGTCTTCCAGTTTATGTAAAATTACCACTTGCTGGTTGTGGCGGTTTTTAAGCTTGTCCAGAGCCTCAGTAATGGGCTCAACCTCACGTGAACGTAATAACTTACCAATCAATTGCAATTGGCGGCGACGGCCTTCACGTTTGATTTTTTGGGCAAGTTCAATGGCTTCAAGTAATTGAGTATCTAACGGGATGCGTTCTAATTCACTTTTACTTAAATCAACGAGCTCAGCCCCTAACTTTTTGAGGATCTCAGCATCGCGTTTAATTTCGCTTTTACTGACCCAAATGATTTCCTCGTCTTCTTCGTCTTGCGGCGCTGGGATATCATCCAGCCAGTCATCAGGCTGTTTGGCCATATCGATTTTCCTTTTTACCGAACACAGTGGTTTAATTACGCGTAATTAATATGATTTACTGTGTTGTGAGTGTTAACATTCATCTATTATATATTGTAACTGGGAAAACCCCTCTATGACTACCTAGCATTTGCTTGTTAGGGCAGAAAATCACGTTTCCCCCACATTATTGATTGGACTAAAGCATGAGTGTAACTGAACAAGTCACCGAACAACGTAAAAAACTCGAAGAAGCCGTCGCGCACGCATTAGAATTTGCTAAAACACGTTGTGATGCTGCGGAAGTCGCAGTAAACAAAAGCACTGGGATTAGTGTGAGTACCCGCCAAGGGGAAGTCGAAAATGTTGAGTTTAACAGTGATGGAGCGCTAGGGATCACTGTTTATTATCAACAACGTAAAGGCAGTGCGTCTTCAACAGATTTAAGCCCTGAAGCTATTGAACGGACTGTTCAGGCGGCAATTGATATTGCTAACTATACCTCAGAAGACCCGTGTGCAGGGCCGGCAGACAAATCTTTGCTGGCTTTTGAAGCACCAGACCTCAATTTGTTTCAAGCGAGCGAACTTTCTCCTGAAGAGGCGATCCGCTTAGCGTCGATTGCGGAAATGTCAGCATTAAATGCAGACTCCCGCATTGTGAATACGGAAGGCGGTAGCTTTAATGGGCACTACGGGGTTCGTGTATTTGGTAACTCCCATGGCATGCTGCAAAGCTATTGTTCAAGCCGCTATTCGATGTCAAGTTGTGTGATTGCTGAGCAAAATGGTGAAATGGAGCGTGATTACGCTTATACGATTGGCCGTAGCTTAGGGGCATTACAGTCGCCTGAGTGGGTTGGGCAGGAGTGTGCTCGTCGTACTTTGTCTCGTTTATCGCCACGTAAATTACCGACAATGAAAGCCCCTGTTATTTTTGCTGCAGAAGTGGCAACAGGCCTATTTGGTCACTTAGTGGGTGCCATTAGTGGCAGCAGTATTTACCGTAAATCTTCTTTCTTACTCGATAGCTTAGGAAAGCAAATTTTACCAAGCTGGCTAACTATCAATGAGCAACCCCATTTAATGGGCGGGTTGGCGTCATCACCTTTTGATAGCGAAGGCGTACGCACTTGTGAGCGCAATATTGTCGAAAATGGCGTTTTGCAAACGTGGTTAATGACCAGCTATTCTGCAAGAAAATTGGGTTTACAAAGTACTGGGCATGCTGGAGGCATCCATAACTGGCGTATTGCAGGGCAAGGGCTTTCATTCGAAGCATTGCTGAAACAAATGGGAACAGGGCTAGTCGTTACTGAATTAATGGGACAAGGGGTTAGTGGTATCACTGGTGATTACTCTCGTGGGGCTTCAGGTTTTTGGGTCGAAAACGGTGAAATTCAGTATCCTGTGAGTGAGATTACCATTGCTGGTAACCTAAAAGAGATGTGGGCGAATATGGTTACTATCGCTGATGATATTGAAACTCGCAGTAATATTCAGTGTGGTTCGGTACTGATCCCAGAAATGAGTATTGCCGGGGAGTAGGTTTCTACTCTGCCCATTTAAAGGCAACAAAAAAGGCACTCAATTGAGTGCCTGAATATGTCAGAGGACTTACCTGAGTTTTTTAAATAAAACTTTTTTCGCTAAGCCTTCCTTAATTCAGCCGTTATCGTTATTAACGGTGGAACTCACCAGCCGCTTCTGGCTGATAAACGATTTCCAGTACGCGAACACGTGTTTGAACGCCGTTTGGCAGTTCCCAACTGATTTCATCGTTTACATGCAAGCCCAACAAGGCTGCCCCAATCGGTGCCATAACAGACAGCTGCTCTGCACTATCTTTCAGGGACGCAGGGTAAACTAAGGTGCGTGTGCGTTCTTCGTTGCTGATTAAATCCAAAAAGCGAACGGTACTGTTCATCGTGACCACATCCGCAGGGATCTCTTGTGGGCTTAAGATATCTGCACGGTCAAGTTCATCATTGAGCGCTTCGGCAACTGGTGTGCCCGCATAAGCCGGCTGTTCCATCAGTGCATCTAAACGTTCAGCATCTAAATCATTGATAATAATTGTTGGCTTTGTCATACCACACTCCAATAGAGACATACAAAGCAAACACCCCCCACCCATAAGGTAGGGGGTGTCGCTAGAAATAAGTTTGTTTAAAATATTAGGCGCTATACGCTTTAAAGGGAAGAGATCATGATCACGATCTCTAAGCCTGCCTAGATAAAAATCTACTGATTGATATTATCAGTAGCTAGCTTGAAACTCAGCTATTTTTTATTAGCTACAGCCACGTTCCATCGGTTATATCAGCTATTCTTCATCAAACCTGTTTTCGAATAGGTTGATAATTGCGGACAAGGCCTGGTTTTCATCTGGGCCGCTAACTTCGATATCAATCTTACTGCCTTGTTCTGAGTCTAACATCAACATCGCAATAACGCTATCGGCCTCAGCCTCAATTTGATTATTATTACGCAAAATAACTCTTGAGTTAAATTGTTTAACTAAATCATAGAGTAACATAGCAGGCCTTGCATGCATTCCAAGCCGATTTTTGAGCGTTATTGTGGCTTTTACTGTCATTGCTGTTATTTGCGCTTTTCCAATGTTCTGTGGCGTGACTGCACGTTTTTACCACGGGAACGGAAATAGTCGGCAAGCTGCTCTGCGACATACACGGAACGGTGTTTACCTCCCGTACAGCCAATTGCAACAGTTAAGTAGCTACGGTTATTGGTTTCTAACATCGGCAGCCATAATTCTAAATAGCTACGAGTTTGATAGATGAAGTTATGGACTTCAGTATGCCTATCCAAGAATGCAGCGACTGGCCGGTCAAGGCCTGTCATCGGGCGCAATTTCGGGTCCCAGTGTGGGTTTGGTAAAAACCGTACATCGAATACATAATCGGCATCAATAGGAATACCATGTTTGAAACCAAAGGATTCAAACACCATTGTCAGTTCACGCTCACGCTTGCCCATCAAACGTGTTCTTAGCATTTCAGCTAATTCATGAACGGACATTTCAGAAGTATCGATGACTAAATCAGCACGAGAGCGTAAAGGCTCAAGTAACTCATTTTCTTCATCTATTGCGCTCTCAAGTGAAAGATTTTTACTTGAAAGTGGGTGCAACCGACGAGTGTCACTGTAACGGCGAATAAGCGTGTTGCGGTCAGCATCTAGAAACAACAATTGAGGAGAGAAGGTTGAAGGCAATTTATCAATCGCTTCTTCGAAAATCTCTGGATTATCGGGCATATTACGCACGTCGATACTAACCGCTGCTGAAATGTTACGATCAGCCAGTGAATTCGCTAACTCCGGTAGTAATACAACCGGTAGGTTATCTACGCAATAGAAACCCATATCTTCCAGCGCACGTAAGGCAACGGATTTCCCCGAACCGGAACGGCCGCTGACTATCATCAGCACCATGAGCTTGCTCCCTTTTGTTTCCTAATAATGAGTTTCTTGAAAAGCAGTACTTGCCAATTAATATTATTTAGAAACCATAACAATATCATTTGCATATGGCAAGATACATAATTTATCACTTACTCTGTAATTATGCTGTATAGCTCTTCATCACTTTGTGCACTGCGTAGGCGTTTACAGAGCGTTTTATCGGCTAGTTTTTTGGCGATAAGCGACAACGTATGCAGGTGCGTTTTACATTGGTCAGATGGCACAAGTAAGGCGAAAAGCAAGTCAACAGGTTGATTATCAATTGCATCAAAAGCAATGGGTTCCTCTAGATGTAAAAAGACGCCGACAGCACGGCTACTTTCACCTTCATTCAGCTTTCCATGAGGAATGGCAATACCACCACCAATACCTGTTGTGCCAACTTTTTCTCTGGTTAATAACGCTTCAAATACCGTATTTTCAGGTAATTCCAATTCAACGGCAGCCAGCTCACTAATAATTTCTAAAGCTCTTTTTTTACTCGTGCACACAATATTATTACGTGTACAGGCTGATGATAAAACAACGTTTAACTGGATTTCTATATCACTATTCATTTTATTGTTCACTTAGGACTACAAAACCAGATGGTGTATCCCACCATCTGGTTTGAAACATTATTCGGCTAATTAATAAGCCGCATCAATGCATTAATGTTGTCTCAGTTTTTCTTTATGTTTGGTTAATTGGCGCGACAGCTTGTCTACGAGTATATCTATAGCAGCGTACATATCATTTTCTTCCGCTGATGCGTGGAGATCCGCTCCATTAACTTGCACGGTTGCTTCAGCAATTTGCTGAACTTTTTCAACTTTCAAGACAACTTGGATACCATTAATGCGATCAAATAATTGCTCCAATTTTTTGAGTTTTTTCTCAACAGTCTCGCGCAATGCAGGAGTAACTTCAATATTGTGTCCAGTAATCTGAAATTCCATACAATCTTCCTTATTTTATCAATTAAACCAGTTGCTTACGCTGGTTAGAGGGCGGAATGGATAACGATTCTCGATACTTAGCAACAGTTCTGCGAGCGACTTGAATGCCTTGTTCTGCAAGCATACTCGTCAATTTACTGTCACTCAATGGTTTTGCTGGGTTTTCAGCAGCAACCAGTTTTTTCACCAATGCTCGAATTGCGGTTGAGGAGGCTTCGCCACCTGTGTCCGTATTGACATGGCTGGAGAAAAAATATTTCAACTCAAAAATGCCTCGTGGGCTATGGAGAAACTTTTGAGTTGTCACTCGTGAGATAGTTGATTCATGCATGTCCACTTGATAGGCGATATCGGCCAGTATCATCGGTTTCATGTGTTCCTCACCCAGCTCAAAGAATTCTTGTTGCTGTTCTACAATACAAGTCGCGACTTTTAATAGTGTCTCGTGGCGGCTCTCAAGGCTTTTAATCAGCCATTTTGCATCTTGTAGATGACTACGAATATATTGAGAGTCATCTTCATTTGCTGAATTGTTTAGCATCGAAGCATAATGGTTATTAATACTTAGTTTAGGGATGCTATCTGTATTTAATTCAACTTGCCAGTGCCCTGCGATTTTTTTCACTAAAACATCTGGAATAACGTATTCCGACTCCCCAGTATTGATGGATTGGCCTGGTTTTGGATTCAGCGTTAAAATTAAGTCTATCGCAGTTTTTAGGGCATCTTCTTTTAAACGAGTTAATTTCCCTAACTGACGAAAGTCACGGTTAGCCAATAAATCAATATGATTACTGATAATGAGCTTTGCATCTTGTAGCCCATCAGTTTCCTTAGGGTAGAGTGACAATTGGATTAATAAACACTCTTTTAAGTCTTGTGCTGCGACACCCAATGGGTCGAAATGCTGAATACGTTTTAGGACAGCAATGACTTCTTCAATACTAATCTCTGGGTTATCAATCCCTTCATGTATATCAGAAATGGCTGTTGTCAGGTAACCGGAATCATCTATTGAATCAATAATAGCTGTAGCTATTGCTCTGTCCGTGTCAGTAAAAGGGGTCAGTTCAGCTTGCCACGTCAGGTAATCTTGTAATGTTTGCGTAGTTTCACCTTGATAAACAGGGAGTTCATCAAAATTATAATCATTACTGGTGCCTGACGGCGTTCCTGCCGTATATATTTCATCCCAATTAGTATCTAAAGGGAGCTCATCCGGCATATCATGGTTTTCGAGCGCATCTTTGGTATCAAGCTCACTGGTATCCGCATTTTCATTCAGGGAGTCAATAGATTCAGTCTCGGGATTTAATTCTTCTTGCTCAAGCAGTGGGTTTGTTTCCAAGGCGAGTTGAATTTCTTGCTGAAGCTCAAGTGTAGACAGCTGCAACAAGCGGATAGCCTGCTGCAATTGAGGGGTCATTGCAAGTTGTTGACTGACTCTAAGCTGCAAACTTTGCTTCATGAATCTGCTTTAATCTCCCTAAAAAAATGACAACACGATAATTTATAACCGGAAACCTTCACCCAAGTATACACGTTTTACTTGCTCGTTCTCTAAGATCATGGTTGGTGACCCATGAGCAATTAAGTGCCCTTGGCTGACAATATAGGCTCTTTCACACACATCTAAGGTTTCACGCACGTTATGGTCGGTGATTAGCACACCGAGGCCGTAATCCCTTAAGTGCTGAATAATTTTTTTGATATCTAAGACGGAAATAGGGTCAACACCCGCAAAAGGTTCGTCTAATAAAATAAATTTTGGGTTAGCAGCAAGTGCACGAGCAATTTCCACACGGCGGCGCTCCCCACCGGATAGCGACTGCCCCATGTTGTCGCGAAGATGAGTAATACTAAATTCTTCCATCAGTTCTTCAGCACGTTCTTTACGTTGCTGGGAACTCAAATCTTCGCGAATTTCTAACACAGCCATTAAGTTATCATGAACACTGAGGCGGCGAAAAATTGAGGCTTCTTGAGGAAGATAACCAATTCCACGGCGCGCACGTTCATGCAGCGGTAGAAGGCTGATATCTTCACCATCAATCATAATTTTGCCAGCGTCCCGCTGAACAATACCCACCACCATATAAAAGGTCGTTGTTTTACCGGCACCATTTGGCCCCAATAAGCCAACGATTTCACCTGATTTAACTTCCAAGCTGACATCTTCAACGACTTTACGTTTTTTATAGGCTTTAGCTAGATTTTCAGCGGTTAGTGTCGCCATAACAGTTATTTACTCTTACTTGCTGATGAATTTTTATTTGCCGCAGGGCCTTTTTCTTGCAATTGTGCCGGCAGTATCACGGTGGTGACGCGTTTACCTTTATCACTAAACGCTTCCATTTGTTGCGTTGGAACTAAATAGGTAATTTTGTCACCCTGAATATTGCTGTCTAACTGCTCAAGATAGGCATTACCTGTTAATGTGACGAGTTGTTTATCAACCTCATAACGGGCTTTGCTGGCATGGCCTTTAATCGGTTTACCATCATCCTGTAATTGGTAAAAGGTAACCGGGGTCCCAAAGGCCTCAATCACAATTTTATCCGAGTCACTACTTGGACGTGTTACAACCACTTTATTGGCTCTGATATCAATAGAACCTTGTTTAATAACAACATCATCAGTAAAGGTGGTGACGTTTTTTTCTAAATCAAGAGATTGTTTGACCGAATTAATCGTCATTGGCTGCTGCGTATCACTTTTTAATGCCATCGCAGGTAGGCTAAGAGCCAAAATTGCACTGGCAACAGCTCCTTGAATAAAACGTTTCTTAGTTACTTGATTCATTTTAATGCTCTTCTGGTTGTAACACATAATGAGTTTTTACATCTTCGATTAATTCAGCCGTTTTTGTACGAAGGTTTCCCTTCATTTTCATACCGGTAGAATTGAGACCATGTCCAATGATGGTCACTTTATCATCAGATGAAACGTCTTGTGTTGTCAAATTGACAACTGCACTCTCAGTTGTAATTCGTTGGATCTGCGACTCTTTGGTTAAGCTATCAACCTGAACATCGCTATATAAATAGAGAATTCTATCGTTCGTTAACCGTGCTTTGAAAGCCTTAACCGTCCAGGTTGGCTCGCCAGCTTCGTTATAAGTGGTTAGAACTGGTTTCGAAAACCACGTGATTTTTCCTTCAGTATAATTATCTATTTTCTCTGAAACGAGTTTATACGCTAAATTACCCGTTGGATTATAGACAAAAGTCACTGAATCATCAGTTTGATAATTAGGTTGCCCATCATTAATTACTTTATCCTCTGCACTGTCGGAATCATTACCCGCTAAATTCCAGCCGATAAGGCCTAATACTACTAAGGATAAAATAACAATTAACCACTTCTTCGCATTGCTCATGAATTCAATCTATTCGTTATATTGATAAACCTTTTGCTTCTTCCAGTTTGTCTTGAGAAAGCAAAATAAGGTCACAAAGTTCGCGGACTGCACCTTTTCCCCCACCAATACGAGTCACGTAATCAGCTCTCGGTAATAACAAAGGATGGGCATCAGCGACGGCGACGGATAAGCCTACTTTGGCCATAACAGGCCAGTCAATCAGGTCGTCTCCAATATAAGCTATTTCTTCAGCTGATAATTGTAGTGTATCTAACAGTTCGTAATACGCCAAAAGCTTATCGCTTTGACCTTGGTAAAGATATGTAATGCCTAATGTTTGAGCCCTATCTTCAAGAAGTTTCGCTTTTCTTCCTGTTATGATGGCGACTTCAATACCGGAAGTTAATAAGCAGCGTATCCCATAGCCGTCACGGACATTAAAAGCTTTGAGTTCCTCGCCATTATTCCCCATATAGACCAAGCCATCTGACATGACACCATCAACATCACAGATCAGTAATTTGATTTTTTCTGCTTTATTTAAAACAGTATTGGCAACAGGGCCATAGCAGGTTTCCAAAAAGGTAGACGTCATGGTATTTCCTTATGTTATACAACACCGGCTTGTAGCAGATCATGCATATGTAGCACACCGACTAATTTATTATCATTTGCGACTAATAACGAAGTCACGTGCCGAGATTGCATTAAATTTAGTGCTTCAACCGCTAGCATTGTTGGTGATACCCGAATTCCACCGGGGGTCATTAAATCAGCAATTTTAGCGTTATTTAGGTCGATTCCCATATCAAAGATACGGCGTAAATCCCCATCAGTGAAAATACCTTCAATATTCATGTCATCATCACAAATGACTGTCATCCCCAGTTTTTTACGGGTGATTTCCACTAAAGCCTCACGTAAAGACGCGCTTTTAGGAATATGGGGGATTTCATCACCCGTATTCATTAAATCACGAACGAGGAGTAAAAGTTTGCGCCCAAGTGCGCCACCTGGATGCGAAAGCGCAAAATCATTCGCCGTGAACCCGCGTGCAGTTAATAAGGCAATAGCTAATGCATCTCCCATTACAAGTGTCGCTGTTGTACTCGTGGTCGGTGCTAGCCCCAAAGGACAGGCTTCTTGAGGTACTTTGATACACAAGTGGACATCTGCATATTTTCCCATATTACTTTCAGGGTTGTTAGTCATACAGATTAAAGGCACTTTAATTCTTTTTAAAACAGGAAGTAAGGCTAAAATTTCCCCTGACTCACCAGAATTTGAAATAGCTAACACAACATCTTTATGAGTAATCATTCCAAGGTCACCGTGGCTAGCTTCCCCTGGGTGAACAAAAAATGATGGCGTTCCTGTACTTGCTAGTGTAGCGGCAATTTTACGGCCAATATGCCCCGATTTCCCCATTCCCATTACGACGACTTTGCCTTCACAGTTAAAAATAAGCTGGCAAGCGTTGTCAAAGTCAGTATTGATATATTGTTCTAGGTTTTTTAAACCTTCGTGTTCGATATGGAGAACTTCTTTACCTACTTTCTGAAAATCGAAGTTTGACATTTCTAGTTCCATGCGTAGCTTTTAAGTTAATCGGATTAGCGAAATCAAATTGTATAACGAATACTTAGTATCAGTAAGTATTTTGTCAGTTAAGCACTTTTTAATGTTAGTTTTATACTTAATGAGTATTTTAGGGTGCTTCGATGCAGAATTTAATACGTACAAGATGGTTTTATTAGCATCTTGAACCAAAAATAGATATGCAAATTCGCGTATCCTCAAGTTAGGTAATCACAACATTCTAAGAGCTATCTGCTGTTAATAGTGATAGTTTTTGCTGACTATAAATAAATTATATCGTTTTTTCTCTGTTTTCTTTTGATAAAAACAGAGTTGTAATTCTAAAAGTCATATTTTCGACGCTATAATACTATAAATTCTATTTTGTTGTGATATTTGACGATTTTCAGTTTATCTTTCGGTAACATCTGAACGGATAAAAACATTTACGCGTGGTGTATAACGAGTTATTTAACATGCAAGCACAGACAGACAACTTAATTGAAGTACGGAACATGTCCTTTACTCGAGGAAATCGGAAAATATTTGAGAATATTAATCTGACCGTTCCCCGTGGAAAAATTACGGCAATTATGGGGCCGTCAGGGATTGGTAAAACCACATTACTGCGCTTGATTGGGGGCCAATTACGGCCAAACGAAGGTGAAATTTGGTTTGATGGTGACAATATTCCAACACTGTCACGCTCAAAGCTGTATCAGTCCCGTAAAAAGATGAGCATGCTGTTTCAATCAGGGGCGCTATTTACGGATATGAACGTATTCAATAATGTGGCTTTCCCTCTACGTGAGCACACGAATCTGCCAGAATCGCTGATTCACACTACGGTAATGATGAAATTAGAGGCGGTTGGTTTACGTGGCGCCGCAAAATTAATGCCATCCGAATTGTCAGGTGGTATGGCACGGCGTGCTGCATTAGCGCGTGCTATCGCACTTGACCCAGATTTAATCATGTTTGATGAACCTTTTGTCGGTCAAGACCCGATTACTATGGGGGTTTTGGTTAAATTGATTGATGAGCTTAATCAAGCACTGGGTGTGACCTGTGTCGTGGTTTCCCATGATGTTCCAGAAGTATTGAGCATCGCAGATAATGCTTATATTGTTGCACAGCAGCACGTCATTGCTCAGGGAACAGGCGAGGAATTACGTGAAAACCAAGACCCTCGTGTGCGACAATTTCTTGATGGTATTGCGGATGGGCCTGTTCCATTCCGTTTTCCCGCCAATGATTATCTAGCTGATTTATTAGGGTAAAATAAGATGATAATAAAGGCGATAGCAGCCTTCGGACGCCGATGGATTGATATATTTTCCGCGTTTGGTCGAGCAGGTTACATGCTGTTTCGCGCCTTACTCGGCAAACCAGAGTTTCGTAAACAATGGCCATTATTGATGAAGCAATTGTACGCCATTGGTGTGCAGTCATTGCTGATCATCGCTGTCTCAGGGTTATTTATTGGGATGGTTTTAGGGTTACAAGGTTATTTGGTTCTCACTACGTTTAGTGCTGAAGCTAGCTTAGGTATGATGGTGGCACTTTCACTATTACGTGAATTAGGCCCTGTTGTGACCGCCTTGTTGTTTGCTGGACGAGCGGGTTCTGCATTAACAGCTGAAATTGGCTTAATGAAAGCGACTGAACAAATTTCTAGCCTTGAAATGATGGCAGTTGACCCGCTTAGGCGTGTGATAGCCCCACGGTTTTGGGCTGGTTTTATTAGTATGCCGTTGTTATCTCTTATTTTTGTTGCTGTCGGTATTTTAGGTGGCGCACTAGTTGGGGTTGACTGGAAGGGGATTGATGAGGGCTTTTTCTGGGCTTCAATGCAATCTTCCGTTGATTGGCGGCTAGATTTAGTCAACTGTGTGATTAAAAGCTTAGTCTTTGCTATCACAGTGACTTGGATCGCATTATTTAATGGCTATGATGCCATCCCAACTTCGGAGGGGATAAGCCAAGCTACAACAAGAACAGTTGTGCATGCGTCATTGTCTGTTTTAGGACTGGATTTCGTACTTACCGCACTGATGTTTGGGAACTAAGTCATGCAAAGTAAAAAAAGTGAAATATGGGTTGGTTGTTTTATGTTGCTGGCGATTGCCGCAATTATCTTTTTATGTTTAAAAGTCGCTGATTTAAAATCGATAGGAAGCCAATCCACCTATCAAATCTCAGCCTCTTTTGAAAATATTGGTGGCTTAAAAGAAGGCTCACCAATTAAAGTTGGTGGTGTGGTGGTTGGCCGAGTTGCCAGTATCACACTAGATAAAAAGAATTATGTTCCTGAAGTTAAAATTGATTTATTGAGCGAATACGACAATATTCCTGATTCAAGCTCGCTGTCAATTCGCACGTCAGGTTTGTTGGGTGAACAGTATATTGCAATGAATATCGGCCCAGATGATGAAGAATTAGGTATAGCAATCTTAAAAAATGGCGGGCGTCTTGAAGATACTAAGCCAGCTATGGTATTAGAAGACTTAATTGGCCAGTTTTTATATAAAAGTGGTGATAGCCAAGGTGCAGAGCCAGAGTCAACTGCACAGTAATTTGATGCTCCCTTTGAAGAATAAAGGAATGAATTATGTTTAAACGTTTAATGATGGTTGCTATGTTGGCAATTGCGCCATTTGCCATGGCAGTAGACCAAACCAACCCTTATAAATTAATGGATGAAGCGGCGGCGAAAACGTTTAACCGCTTGAAATCAGAGCAACCTAAAATTAAGCAAGACCCTGAGTACCTTAGAACAATTGTTCGTGAGGAATTATTACCTTATGTACAAGTTAAATATGCAGGGGCTTTGGTGTTAGGAACCTATTATAAAGGGGCAACTCCAGCACAGCGTGAGGCTTATTTTAAAGCGTTTGAAGATTACCTTGAGCAAGTTTATGGTCAAGCATTGGCCATGTACCATGGTCAAACGTATCAAATAGCACCAGAGCAACCGTTGGGAGATAAAAACATTGTTGCTATTCGTGTGACTATTGTTGATACCAACGGCCGCCCTCCCGTACGTTTAGATTTCCAATGGCGTAAAAATAGTAAAACTGGCTACTGGCAAGCTTACGACATGATTGCAGAAGGTGTGAGTATGATCACAACTAAGCAAAATGAATGGGGTGATATTCTACGTAAGCAAGGTGTTGATGGCTTAACAAAACAGTTAGAAATCAGTGCAAAAGCACCTATTACTTTAGAAGAGAATAAGTAATATGAGTCAGTTGTTAGCATGGGAACTCATTGAAACAACGCTATATTTCAACGGGACATTAGACCGTGATTCGCTTATGTCTTTTTGGAATAAAAAAGAGTCATCGCTAGAACATACTGAAAGTATAGATGTTTCTGGTCTTAAACATGTGGACTCAACAGGGTTGGCGATGCTCGTTCGCTTAAAAGGTGAATTCCAAGCTAAAAACCGTTCACTGAATATTACTGGTGTCAGTGATAACTTGAAGACATTGATTGAGCTATACGGGGTTCAAGAGGTTATTCTCAATTAGGTTAAATATCCTAAATTGGGTCAAGTTATGTAAAAATGAGCGCCTCTATGTGCTTTTCGGCACGAGAGGCGTTTTCTTTGGTTTAAGTGTTAAGCCTAATCCTTTAGGATAGAGGATTAAGCTCTGGCTGTTCTTATTGCGATGTTTCTGTATGCAACGCATGCAATTTGCACTATTTAGAGTAAAATTATAAATCACAAATAATTAATAAATTGAGTCATTATGGATACCAACGAAATTAAGCAAGTATTGATGGAAAAATTGTCTCTGAATGAGGCTATTGTTACTGGTGATGGTAGCCACTTTCAGGTTATTGCTGTCGGTGACATGTTTGACGGCATGAGCCGTGTTAAGCAACAACAAGCAATTTATGCACCTTTAATGGAGTATATTGCGGATAACCGCATTCATGCTTTGTCTATTAAAGCGTACACCCCTGCGCAATGGGAGCGCGATCGTAAACTTAGTGGCCTTTGATTTCAAAGCCTAAGCGAACAGACTGTAAAATTCGACATACGAGAATACTTGAATGGATAAGTTTTTAGTTAAAGGACCAACCCGCTTAGAGGGTGAGGTCACGATATCTGGCGCAAAAAATGCGGCATTACCAATTCTGTTCGCTGCTCTGTTGGCTGAAGAGCCAGTAGAAATACAGAATGTCCCTCATTTGAGGGATATTGACACAACGATTAAATTATTAAATCAACTTGGTACTAAAGTAAAACGCAATGGCTCAGTATATGTCGATGCAAGCACGGTAACGACATACTGCGCGCCTTATGACCTCGTTAAAACCATGCGTGCATCCATTTGGGCTTTAGCGCCATTGGTTGCCCGTTTTGGTCATGGTGAAGTCTCTTTACCAGGTGGTTGTGCTATCGGTGCTCGCCCTGTTGATTTACATATTTCTGGTTTAGAGCAATTAGGCGCAAAGATTGCTTTAGAAGATGGTTATGTGAAAGCAACGGTTGATGGTCGCTTAAAAGGTGCTTGCATTGTGATGGATAAAGTCAGTGTGGGGGCGACAGTCTCTATTATGACAGCGGCAACCTTAGCTGAAGGAACCACAATAATTGAAAATGCGGCACGTGAACCTGAAATTGAAGATACTGCTAACTTCCTAAATACCCTAGGTGCAAAAATCACTGGGGCAGGGACTGACCGCATTGTAATTGAAGGTGTTGAACGTTTAGGTGGTGGAGTTTATAAAGTACTGCCTGACCGTATTGAAACGGGAACATTCTTGATTGCTGCTGCGGTTTCACGCGGTAAAGTCATCTGCCGTAATGCTCGCCCAGATACACTGGATGCGGTGCTAGCTAAATTGCGTGAAGCTGGGGCTAAAATTGAAATCGGTGATGACTGGATTAGCCTAGATATGGAAGGCAAGCGTCCAAAAGCGGTGACATTACGTACAGCACCACACCCAGGGTTCCCAACTGATATGCAAGCACAGTTTAGCTTACTTAATCTTGTTGCTGATGGGGCGGGGATGATCACTGAAACGATTTTTGAAAATCGTTTTATGCATATCCCTGAGCTGATCCGTATGGGAGCTCATGCTGAAATTGAAAGCAATACTGTGTTATGTCACGGTGTTGAAAAATTAACTAGTGCGCAGGTAATGGCAACAGATTTACGAGCATCTGCAAGTTTAGTTATTGCGGGCTGCATTGCTGAAGGGACAACGACAGTTGACCGTATTTATCATATTGACCGTGGTTATGAGCACATCGAAGATAAGCTACGTGGTTTAGGTGCTGATATTCAGCGCGTACATTCAGATGATTAATGCATTGGTAGGGTGATTGGGGCTCCTCCATTCAGCGAATCAAAAAAGGTTGTTCGATATCGAGCAACCTTTTTTTACGAAAGAGTATTTATCAATGATTATCCTGCCTGCTCATCAGGAATTTCTTCAATAATCACATCAATATTTTTAATTTCGCCATCTCGTAAGATTTGCACTGCGGTCTTGCTTCCAGGGCGGATTTCTGCGACTAAATCCATGGTTTCTGCGGCTGAAATAGCAGGTTTGCCATCAACCGATAAAATAATATCCCCTTGTAGTATGCCCGCTTTAGCTGCAGGCCCATTTGGGGCAACTTGGAAAACCCGCAAGCCTTGTATTTGGTTAATATTATTGTTATTTGACCTAATTTGAGGCAGTTCACGCGCTGTAATACCAATATAACCACGGATCACTCGGCCATCACGGATTAGCTTATCCATGATTTTAGTGGCAAGGGCGGTTGGAATGGCAAAGCTTAACCCCTCAGAACTAATGCCTTGGCCTGCTGTGAAAGAAAGAGTGTTAATGCCAACTAACTCCCCCTCGGTATTAATTAATGCCCCGCCAGAGTTACCCGAGTTGATTGAGGCATCGGTTTGCAGGAAATTTTGCCGACGGGTAGAGCTTAACCCTACGCGACCCGTTGCACTGATAATCCCCTGAGTAACGGTTTGGCCTATGTTATAAGGGTTACCAATAGCGAGTACGACATCACCAACATGAGTGACCCGTTGCGTATTAATTGGAATAACGGGTAGGTTATCAGCGTCAATTTTCAATACGGCGAGATCAGTCAATGGGTCCGAGCCAACCAGTAAGGCATCAAAAATAGCACCATCTTGTAAAGCGACTAAGATTTGGTCTGGGTTATCAACGACGTGTTTATTCGTGATAATGTAGCCATTTGGGCTCATGATCACACCCGAACCGAGGGATTTTAATTCACGCCCTGACTGGGAAAAACTACCTTTTGAGCTACTGTAAACATAGACTACTGCAGGCGCAGCACGGCGTACTGCTTTATTATAACTGACGGGCTCGCTATTTGTTTTACCATATAATAAGTCGGCTAAACCTTGAGGGCGCAACGAAGGAACCGCAACGATAATAATCAATGCAGTCAACAGGCCAAGCATGACAGATAAGGTTAGCTTCTTCACCATAGGATATAGAATATTTAGTTATTGCTTAAACATGTTCAGAGCATAACATAAAAAAACAGGTACAGCAGAGTGATACTGTACCTGTTTTGTTGATTTTCAGATGGTTTTTGATGAATTAATTTTTCATCAGTAAATATAAGGTTTCACCGTCACGTAATACTTTCATTGCTAATACAGGAGGTTTAGCATCAATAATCTTACGGAATTGTTCAATAGTCTCAACTCGAGCGTCATTAACACCAAAGATTAAATCGCCTTTTACGAGGCCAATGGCGGCAGCTGGCGATTTTGGTGCCACGCTATCAACTTGTACACCTTTAGTATTGCTAACGGTTGCATTAGAAATCGTTGCACCTAATAAGGATTCACTCAATTTTTCGGCTTTAGTTGCAGAGCCTTCGTCGTTCTCGAGAACCACTTTGACTTCCATTGGTTTACCTGAGCGAATCAAGCCAATAGTAATTTCTTTACCAATTTGGCTGGTACCGATTTTGGCTCTTAACTCTGCAAAGCTATTAATGCGTTTACCATCAACGGAAACTAACACGTCACCGGATTTAATACCCGCTTTAGCTGCAGATGATTTAGGTAAAACTTCACTCACGAAGGCACCACGCTGTGCATCAATATTAAATGCTTTAGCGATATCGGAGTTCATTTCAGTACCTTTGATGCCTAAGATCCCGCGTTTTACTTCACCATGTTTAATTAACTGCTCGCTAAGGTTTTTAGCCATATTACTTGGGATCGCGAAACCGATACCGATATTACCGCCGCCAGGTGCCAAAATCGCGGTGTTAATACCGATTAATTCACCGTTTAGGTTAACGAGAGCACCACCAGAGTTACCACGGTTAATGGAAGCATCGGTTTGGATAAAGTTTTCTAGGCCTTCAAGGTTTAAGCCGCTACGACCTAATGCTGAGATAATGCCAGATGTTGCTGTTTGCCCTAAACCAAATGGGTTCCCGACTGCAACCGCAAAATCACCTACACGCAATTTGTCAGAGTCTGCAATACTAACAGCAGTTAAGTTTTTGATATCTTTTGCATTGCTTATTTTCAATAACGCGATATCGGTTTGTGGGTCTTTCCCAATTAAGTTAACGGCAATTTCACGGCCATCGTTTAATTGAATTTGTATTTTGTCGGCGCCATCAATTACATGGTTGTTGGTTAAAATATAACCTTGCTGAGCGTCAATAATGACACCAGAACCTAAGCCTTCAAATGGACGTACGCTTTGTTGCTGTTGTGGTATATTCGGGCCAAAAAAGAATTTAAGCTCTTCTGGAATTTGTTGGTTCTGTACGCGAGTACCAGACACATGAATATTCACTACAGCTGGCAATACTTTTTCAAGCATTGGAGCTAAGCTAGGCATGTTCTGGCTTTGTGCTGTTGCAGGTAAAGTGGCAGGCAATGCTGCGCTACTAACCGCAGGAATAGCCGCTAAAGATAAGCCTAAACTCATTGCTACTGCGGTAAGAAAAAAGTTTTTTCTTTTCATAATTCAGTCGATTCTCTCAAGAATAAGTTATCAACTCACTGTGAATGCAGTTTTAGAAGAAACACAATGCGTTGAGATAATATTGGTTGGTATCAGATTCAATTTTACTGATGACTATGACCACCGATTATGCGCAAAAGTTCCCATGACGGGTAGCGAATATCCACTCTTTTACATCTATTTACATGTACCTTAAGTGAAACTTTAACTTCTATACAGTAGATAAATAAATTATTAAATTATATTTGGATGGAAATCTTGTTCAGAATTATTAACTAAAAATTTAATAATGGAAGACACACGGAAAGTGATAAAATTTAGTAGGTTTTATAGGAAATCACCAGTAAGCACTGCTTACTGGTGATAAAAGATAAAAATTTACTTTTCTTTCTCATCAATAGGACGGAATAGACCCGAAGCACCATCTGAGTAATCTCTTGGTGGCATTTTAACAGGCGCTTGGTCGTTATCTGCTTCAGATTCGGTTAAACGATAGTTAAATGGGTTGTCTTGTGCTGGCATATCAGGCATTAATTCAGATGAACTTTGTGCCATGTGTTGGTAAAGCTGGCGGTAATCGCGCGCCATTTTATCCAATAATTCTGCGCTACGAGCAAAATGGCTAACAAGTTCTTTACGGTACTCTTCGAGTTCAGTACTTTTTTTGTCTAGCTCAGCTTGCGCTGTTTTTTGTTGGCGAAGCTTTGGGTTGCCATAGCGCACAACTAATGCACCGATGATAAAACCCACAATCAATCCGATTAATGCATACTCCCAGGTCATGCTGACTCCTTCATTACTTCAATGTTCACAGATTCAATGTTCGCAGAAATTAAATGTTGTTACCGTTACTATACCTTAAATAATTCAAGTTGCATGTAAGCGTCAAGTAAAGCGTCTTAACATATTGTAATTTGGCTAGTTAAGTGATGACAAAATCTACAAGCCCTGAGTAGGTAGGTTAAATTAGTCAACAACTTATTAAGAGTGGAATCTTAAATCGAATTTCCTTACTCTATAGCGGCTCGTTAACCGAAAGTTAAATGATAACTGAATCTGGTTATAATAAAGGCAGTGTATATCAAATAACGGTAAAAAAACCGAAAAATTTTTAAGGATTATTCAGTTAATGTCGCCGATGACCCCTACAATGCGTTATCAACAAGCGCTGGCTGATGGAAACTACCAGCCAGATGACGTACAAAAGCTCGCTGTAGAACGCTTAGATAAAATATATCAGCAGCTTGTTAATACAACTTCTTCCACTTTACAAGATAAGCCCTCAGGTTTAAAGCAACGCTTTAGCCGCCTTCTTGGTAAAGCATCGACAGCACCAATTACCCCAGTAAAAGGGTTATATATGTGGGGCGGAGTAGGGCGTGGAAAAACATGGCTGATGGATATGTTTTACGAAAGTTTACCGGGTAACCGTAAACTTCGCTTACATTTTCATCGCTTTATGAAGAAAGTACAAGAAGATTTGATGGCATTACAAGGGCAAGAGAACCCGCTGGATATTATTGCGGATGAGTTTAAAAAACAAACAGATGTGTTGTGTTTTGATGAATTTTTTGTGTCAGATATTACCGACGCTATGATCCTTGGCACTTTACTCGAAGGGCTATTCGCTCGAGGTATCACACTGGTGGCTACCTCAAATATCATCCCTGATAATCTCTATCGTAACGGTTTGCAGCGAGCTCGTTTCTTACCTGCTATTGAGCAAATTAAAAAATACTGTGATGTAATGAATGTCGATGCAGGCATTGATTACCGCTTAAGAACTTTAACTCAAGCGCATCTTTTTTTATCCCCAATTAATTCTCAAAATCGTCAGCATTTAGATGATGTTTTCGTTAAATTGGCGGGTAAGCAAGGGGAGCAAAATCCCGTTTTAGAGGTTAATCATCGTAAGATGCAAGCCATTCATGCTGCGGAAGGGGTGCTAGCCATCGAGTTTAAAGTTCTGTGTGAAGAGCCTCGTAGCCAAAATGACTACATTTACCTATCAAATTGCTACCACACTGTGTTGCTGTACAATGTCCCCGTGATGGGAATAACAGATGAAAATCCAGCACGTCGTTTTTTAGCGTTAATTGATGAGTTTTACGAACGAAAAGTTAAATTAGTCATTAATGCTGAAGTGCCAATGGAGTCGCTGTATCAAGGGCAACTTTTGGTTTTTGAGTACCAACGCTGCTTGTCTCGATTGCAAGAAATGCAAAGTGAAGAGTACCTGAAAATACCTCATTTAACTTAAGGTAAACGACAAAGCAGGGTTGTTAGCGAACAAGTTACCTGAATTGCATGATTTAAGTACAGTATACGATGTTTATTTGAGCAAACGTAAAAAAAATGCATTTGGGGTCGATTTTTGTTTCTGACTTCTCTATAATCTTGCGACCCCACGTTACAGCGTTGTTTTTTATTTCCCAAAAAATAACGCATTAATGCCAGTTAGGCTGCTCGAAGGGGTAGGTTTACTGGACAAAGAGTCGTGTGAACCTCAGAAAGCTTATGAACATGAGTGTTCACCAACGTGTAACTTCAATATTGGGTAAGTTTTAATGAAAACTTTTACAGCTAAACCAGAGACCGTAAAACGCGACTGGTACGTTGTTGATGCAGATGGCAAAACTTTAGGCCGTCTTGCAACTGAAATTGCTAGCCGTCTGCGCGGTAAGCATAAAGCGGAATATACTCCGCACGTGGATACTGGTGATTACATCATCGTTCTGAATGCAGAAAAAATTGCTGTTACCGGCAATAAACGCGAAGACAAAATCTACTATCGCCACACTGGCCATGTAGGTGGAATCAAGCAAGCAACTTTCGAAGAAATGATTGCTCGCAGTCCTGAGCGTGTGCTTGAAATCGCGGTTAAAGGCATGTTGCCAAAAGGACCTCTGGGTCGTGCAATGTACCGTAAACTGAAAGTTTACGCAGGTAATGAGCACAACCACGCGGCTCAACAACCGCAAGTTCTTGACATTTAATCGGGATTATAGCAATGGCTGAAAATCAATACTACGGCACTGGTCGCCGCAAAAGCTCATCTGCTCGTGTCTTTATTAAGCCGGGTAGCGGTAACATCACAATCAATCAACGTACACTGGAACAATACTTTGGTCGCGAAACTGCGCGCATGGTCGTTCGTCAGCCGTTAGAGTTGGTTGAAATGTTGGAAAAATTGGATCTGTACATCACTGTTAAAGGTGGTGGTATTTCAGGTCAGGCAGGCGCAATCCGTCACGGTATTACTCGTGCACTGATGGCTTATGATGAGACTCTTCGTTCTGATCTGCGTAAAGCTGGTTTCGTTACCCGTGATGCGCGTTCTGTTGAACGTAAAAAAGTGGGTCTGCGCAAAGCACGTCGTCGTCCACAGTTCTCCAAACGTTAATTTATTACCCTTTGGGTATAAAATTGATGAAAAAACCCGTCTTAATGGCGGGTTTTTTATTGCCTATTGTTTTACTTACATTTTTATTATTGATGCTAGAATAGCTGTGTCTAATTATGATTCTTTATAAAAGAATGAATATAATAAAAGAGAAAAATAATAATTTAGTCTAAAATCAAAAATAATTATTAGTGGAACAATATTGGGATAATTCTACTAAATATAACTCGAACCCTAGAGTTCACTTTAGGTTTTTTATTCTTATTGTCTTTGTTTTTTCGTTTTAAAATTCTAATTTTTTATCTTTTCGAACCTAAAAATGAAATAAATCTGTGATTTTTTCGGTGTGTTCCCCCTAAGTTGTACAAAATCTGTTAGAATATGCCCCTGTTTTTTTATTTCACATTTCTCGCCTTTACTGTGCGGGAGGGTTGTGTTGACTTTCAGTATGGATAAATGAGAGTTAAACACAGGGGATTTTAAAATGGGTAATGGGTAATTAAAAATTAATTACATTTCGTCCATTTTGTATTTTGGAGGTTTTAATGGCTGTCGCTCCTAATAAACGTTCGGTAATGACATTGTTCTCTGGCCCTACTGACATTTTTAGCCATCAGGTACGGATTGTTTTGGCTGAAAAAGGGGTAAGTGTTGAAATTGAACATGTCGAACCCGGTCATCTGCCTCAAGATCTGATTGATCTCAACCCATACCAAAGCGTTCCAACATTAGTTGATCGTGACCTGACTCTGTATGACCCACACATTATCATGGAATACCTTGATGAGCGTTTTCCTCATCCGCCATTAATGCCTGTTTATCCAGTTGCACGTGGGACTAGCCGTCAATTGATGCACCGCATTCAAAATGATTGGTATTCATTAATGAGCAAAATAGAGAATGGTAGTGCGCAAGAGGCAGCAAATGCTCGTCGCCAACTCTCTGAAGAACTGATTGCGGTTTCTCCTGTTTTTGCTGAAATGGAATTCTTCATGAGTGAAGAGTTTAGTCTCGTAGATTGCTATTTAGCTCCATTGTTATGGCGTTTACCTGTACTCGGTATTGAATTGAACCCATCTAGCAGCAAATATCTGCAATTATATATGCAACGTGTGTTTGCACGTGACGCATTCTTAGCATCGTTGACTGAATCTGAGCGCGAAATGCGTTTGTCTACAAGAGGCTAAAAGAATGATGGAAATGACAGCAATGTCACCACGTCGCCCTTATTTGTTACGTGCCCACTATGAGTGGTTGCTTGATAACGATATGACTCCGCATTTGGTGGTTGATGTCACCGTTCCAGCGGTTAACGTTCCGATGGAATTTGCTCGAGATGGGCAAATTGTATTGAATGTTGCGCCAAGAGCTGTTGGTAATTTTGAAATAACCAACGAAGAAGTGCGTTTTAATGCTCGCTTTGGTGGGATACCTCGCCAAGTTTATGTCCCAATGGCCGCAATTATGGCGGTATATGCACGTGAAAATGGGGCTGGAATGATGTTTGAGCCTGAAGCTGCTTATGATGCAGAGTTATCAGCAGGTTTTGAACAGGTCGAAGAGCTTGAAGACAACATTTCTTTAGTTCATGAAACTGAATCTGTGGATGAAAATTCGCATGAGCCATCAGGGGATGAACCACCACGACCACCAAAAGGTCGGCCTTCGTTAAGGGTTGTCAAATAATCCATTAGCCGGGTTAGCAGTTAATGAATGAACAGAGGGGAATAAACCCTCTGTTTTTTATATAAATGAATCATTAAACCCCTAAAAATAATAAAATCCCTTCAGCAGCATTGCGCCCATCAGCAATAGCAGTCACAACAAGATCTGAGCCTCTTATTGTATCCCCGCCGGCAAACACTTTTTCATGGGAGGTTTGATAAGGAAAGGGACTGTTACGGTTTGCTATAATATGACCATATTTATCGCGCTGGATTAACGGTTTATCTAACCAAATTTGGTTATGAGGAATAAATCCATAAGCCACAATTATGGCATCGGCTTCGATAAAAAAAGTTGAATCTTTAATTAGTTCTACTTGATAACGGCCATTTTCTAATTCCCCATTTTGCGTACGAGCGGTATAAACTCCCATAAGTTGTTGCTGTTCATTAATCACAAATTCAGTGACTTGCATATTAAAATGGAACTGGGCTCCTTCATCTAATGCATTAGCGACTTCTTTTCGTGAGGCTGGCATACTTTGTTCATCTCTACGATAGAAACAGCTAACCTGCTTCGCTCCTTGACGAATAGCGGTACGTACGCAATCCATTGCAGTATCTCCACCTCCTAATACAATGACTCTTTTTGCGTGTAAATTAATATAGGGTTCGCCATTAGGGTTGGAAAGTTGCATTAAATGGCGTGTATTTGCGATTAGATAGGGAAGTGCTTCAAAAACGCCCTGAATCGCTTTTTTAGGTAAGTTACCTCGAATTGCTTGGTAAGTACCAGTACCAATAAAAATAGCGTCATAATTGGAAAGAAGCTCGTTTAGAGAGACATCTGTCCCTACTTCAGTATTCAATTGAAACTGAATACCCATTTCTGTAAATATTTCCCGTCTTTGGACCATTAGCTTCTTTTCTAGCTTAAATGACGGAATACCAAAGGTTAGTAGGCCCCCTATTTCAGGGTGTTTATCAAAAACGACGACATTTACACCATTTCGAATAAGCACATCTGCGCAAGAAAGACCCGCAGGGCCTGCACCAATAATGGCGACACGTTTGTTTACAGAGCTAATATGGGAAAGGTTTGGCCGCCACCCCATCGCAAAAGCAGTATCATTAATATACCGCTCAATATGACCAATAGTCACAGAACCTGTTGTATCATGAAGTACACATGCTAATTCGCAGAGTTTTTCTTGTGGGCAAACGCGCCCACAGATTTCAGGTAAACTATTGGTATGGTGAGATAATTCAGCCGCTTCGATAATTTTATCTTCAGCAGCAAGCTTGAGCCACTTCGATATTGGATTATGTAGTGGGCACTTCCATTCACAAAAAGGGCTACCGCAAGAGAGACAGCGGCTGGCTTGCTGTTGTGCATCGACGGCATTATTGGATTCATAGGCTTCAGTAAACTCTATTTTACGGATTTCCAGCGCTTTTTTAGGGGGCTCGCAACGTTGGGGACCGAAAATATTTGAACTCATGGCATTCCTTACTGAATTTTGTCTGATTTTACTTGAGATAGCTTGGGCTTTTACTTTGATTTTAGCGGCCTTCCACAAGAAACAGTAGCGTTATTGTTTTGATTTTTATGTGATTTTGATTAAAAAACACCCAAAATAAATTTTTACTTTATCTAACACAAAGAAAATACCTGATTGTTTTTTATCATTAATAGTAAAAAATGGCTATTGAATGAGCAGGATCGACATTTCGAGTGAATAATCATCCGAAACTGCCTTGTTTGATATATGATTCAAAGAGAATTTAACTAAGGGGTGGTTATGAAAGTACTTCGCGGCCTTGCGCAATACTATGTCGATTTAATGATGAAGCTCGGGCTGGTGCGATTTTCTCTGTTACTCGCATCTGCACTCGTTGTTCTCGCCATGATAATGCAAATGGCAGTGACAATTGTTTTAAGAGGGCATGTTGATAGCCTCGATATGGTGGGGTCAATTTTCTTTGGGTTAATTATTACCCCATTAGCTGTTTACTTTTTATCGGTGGTGGTTGAGCAGCTTGAAGAGTCTCGGCAGCGTTTATCGCGAATGGTTGATAAACTTGAAGTTATGCGAAAACGTGATGCTGATTTAAACACTCAGTTACAGGGAAATATTGAACAGCTTAACCTTGAAATTCTAGAGCGAGAAAAAGCAGAGCGTGCTCATTTAGAACTTCTGGAACAATTAAAACAAGAAATGAAGTACCGTGAGCAGACGCAAATTGAACTTGAGCAGCAATCTGTTTTACTTCGTTCATTCCTCGATGCCTCACCTGATTTAGTTTATTACCGCAACGAAAATAATGAGTTTTCGGGGTGTAACCGGGCAATGGAACTATTGACTGGAAAAAGTGAAAAACACTTAGTTGGGTTAACTCCATTAGATATTTATGATGTTGAAATTGCCTCTAAGGTTATGGAAACCGATGAAAAAGTATTTCGTCATAATGTTTCTCTCACTTATGAACAATGGTTGGTATATCCAGATGGTCGTAAAGCCTGTTTTGAACTTCGTAAAGTGCCTTTTTATGATCGCGTTGGTAAACGCCATGGTCTGATGGGCTTTGGGCGCGATATAACGGAGCGTAAACGCTATCAGGAGGCGTTAGAGAGCGCGAGTAGGGAGAAAACCACCTTTATTTCTACAATCAGCCACGAGCTTCGTACCCCCCTTAACGGCATTGTTGGTTTGAGCCGAATTTTATTAGATACAGATTTAACTTCGGAACAATCTAGCTATTTAAAAACTATTCATGTAAGTGCCGTTACGTTAGGTAATATATTCAATGATATTATTGAGATGGATAAAATTGAACGCCGTAAAGTTCAGTTAGATAACCAGCCCATCACATTATCTGAATTTGTGAATGATTTAGAGAATTTAAGTGGATTATTGGTACAGCCAAAAGGGCTTAAATTTGTCATGGATGTTGCCCCTGCATTACCGAAAACGGTGTTAACTGATGGGACCCGTTTGCGGCAAATATTGTGGAATTTAATTGGTAACGCAGTTAAGTTCACGCAAAAAGGTGAAGTGAAGCTTAGTATTTGGCAAGAAGCTGAAAATAAACTGTTTTTCAGGGTTCAGGATAGTGGCATAGGTATACCTAAGGGCGAATTAGATAAAATCTTTGCAATGTATTACCAAGTAACAGATTCTGCTGGAGGTAAACCTGCAACTGGAACGGGTATTGGGCTTTCTGTCTCTCGTCGCTTAGCACAAAATATGGGAGGCGATATACAAGTTGAAAGTGAAATAGGCCAAGGTTCCACCTTTACTTTATCTATCACAGCGCCTGTTGTTGAAAGTAATGTTATTGAACAGCAAGATAGTGAAGAGGATTACCCATTGCCTGCATTACATATTTTACTCGTAGAAGATATTGAACTGAATGTTGTTGTTGCTTGTTCTGTATTAGAAAATTTAGGAAATACGGTTGATGTGGCAATGAATGGGAAAGATGCTCTCGAGATGTTTGCCCCTGGAGAATATGATTTAGTTTTATTGGATATCCAATTACCTGATATGACAGGCCTAGATATCTCTCGGCAACTCAAACAGCAGTATGATAAGCAAGACTTACCACCATTGATTGCTTTAACGGCAAATGTTCTTAAAGATAAAAAAGAATACTTTGATGCAGGTATGGATGGGGTATTGAGTAAACCATTATCAGTTCCAGCATTGACCCAAATTATTGAGCAATTTTGGGGGGAACAATCTACTCAACCTGAAGAAATATCGGGTGAGCATGAGACTTCGAGTGTTGATGAATCTAGGCTCGATTGCGATATGCTAGAACAGTATATTGAGTTAGTTGGCCCTAAGCTTATTTATGATGGCCTAGATGTCTTTGAAAAAATGCTGCCGGGTTACTTAGCTATTCTTGATTCAAATATGGTGGCTAAAGACCAAAAAGGGATTGTTGAGGAAGCTCATAAAATCAAAGGCGCAGCAGGTTCTGTTGGCTTAAAGAACTTACAGAAAATTGCACAACAGATTCAATCTCCTGATTTACCTGCATGGTGGGACAATGTGCAAGAATGGGTCGATGAATTAAAACAGGATTGGAAAGCAGATATAGAAACTTTGAGAAACTGGGTTGATGAGCGTACAAAAAAATAACCCCAACCGAAGTTGGGGTGCGCGAATACTGCGCCAACACCAGGGAAATCGTTGATTTGCATATGCTTTTTGTTTTTTGCAAATCATAAAATTAGGTATATCACTGTAAAGGGCAACATCAAGATACCAAAATTTAGCGAATCTGTTACAAGATTCATTAAAATCTGTGATGAAGATTGATGTTTATGCACCTTAGCGCCTGAGAGATAATTTACTACAAATGGAGGAAGATATGAAATCAATTGCGGTTATTTTAAGTGGCTGCGGTGTTTTTGACGGAAGCGAGATTCATGAGTCAGTGCTAACTATGCTAGCTTTGAGTCAATATAATGCTGAAGTTCATTTTTTTGCGCCTAATGAGTTACAACCTACTGTTATAAATCATATAAATGGAGAATTGAAAACAGAAAAGCGTAACCAAATGGAAGAATCTTCACGTATTACACGTGGGAAAATATCACCTTTATCATCAGCTGATGCTTCAAAGCTAGATGCCCTCATTATTCCTGGTGGTTTTGGGGCGGCAAAAAATTTATGTGATTTCGCAGTTAAAGGAAGCGAGTGTGAAATTAATAAAGAACTATTAAGTTTAGTACGCCAAATGCACCAACAGAAAAAGCCGCTAGGGCTGATGTGTATTGCTCCAGTGATGCTTCCTAAAATGTTAAATACATCAGTAGAACTAACTATTGGAGATGATAGTGAAACGATTGCTCAAATAGAAATTATGGGGGGGAAACATATTAAATGTGCTGTTGATGATATTGTAATTGATGAAGTTAACCGAGTTGTTACAACACCTGCTTATATGCTAGCTCAATCAATTTCTGAAGCAAATACGGGTATTAATAAGCTTGTTAAGAAAGTATTGGAAATGGCGTGATTATTTGAATGCGAACTATTGTTTCTAGATTATGGCACTGGTTAAAGAAGATCACATTTTCATTACTTGTGGTGTGGATTTGTTCAGTCATTTTATTTAAATACATACCAGTGCCTTTTTCTGCAGTGATGATTGAACGGCAAGTTAGCGCATGGGTAAACTTAAATTTTTCTTATGTGTCTCATTCTGAATGGGTAGATGAAAATCACATTTCTCCGTATATCTATTTAGCAGTAATTGCAGCGGAAGATCAAAATTTTCCTCATCATTGGGGGTTCGACCTTGATGCAATTGAGCGAGCTTACAAACATAATTTGAGTAATAAACAAACAATTAGAGGGGCTTCAACTATCTCACAGCAGACAGTAAAAAATGTGTGGTTATGGGATGGAAGAAGTTGGTTAAGAAAAGGCTTAGAGACAGTAATGACTCCTGTTATGGAGCTTTTATGGTCAAAGAAAAGAATACTGACCGTTTATCTTAATATAGTAGAGTTTGGTGATGGTGTTTTTGGGGTCGAAGAGGCTGCAAATAAATTCTTTAATAAGCCTGCTAGCAAGCTTTCAATGAGCGAGGCTGCACTATTAGCTGCGGTTTTGCCTAATCCTCATAGATATAGTGTAAAAAACCCATCTTCCTATGTGCTCAAAAGGCAAGCTTGGATCTTGAACCAAATGCACTTATTGGGAGGTAAGAATTATCTGAAAATAAACCAGTTGATGAACGAATAAGAAAAAAGCCATGGTTTTTAACCCACGGCTTTTGTTTTTATAACAATATATTATTGTTTATGATTAATTAAGATAAGTGAAAGCAGTTGTTACTCGACGAACACCATCTGTTTCACTAGCGATTTTCGCCGCTGCATCTCCTTCTTGCCTTGTTAATACACCTAGCAAGAAAACCTCACCGTTTTCAGTAATGACTTTCACACTACCAGATTTAACGCTATCACTCGCGAGGATTTTAGATTTAACTTTGGTTGTTAACCAAGTATCTTTTGAGGCTGTACCTAAATCAACAGGCTCACCACTACGGACTTCATTATAAACTGCGATGGTACCATCAACGTTAGAGGCTATTTGTTTTGCTCGTTCAGCCCAAGCCATATCAGGGCTTTGGCCTGTTAGCAGAACATTTCCTTTATAAGCGGTTGCAATGATACGAGCCTTGCCCGTAATTTCTTTATCTTTGTTCAGTTGCCCACTAACTCGAGCTTCTAAGGTGCCATCGTCAACTTGTTGACCAACTGTACGAGGGTCAGTTGCGCTTTTTGTTGCAACAGCAGCGGAACCGACTACAGCAGCACCAATACAACCTTGTAATAGAATAGTACTAATGACTATGGCAAAAACCGGAATTAATCGCATTTTATCTCCTTAATCGTCCTGATGTGGGAAAAGAGTATTATCTATGAGGTCACATAGACAATTTACAGTAAGAAGGTGAACTTCTTGAATTCGAACACTTCGTTGGGATGGAATACGAATTTCAACATCTTGGGGGCCAAGTAAACCTGCGAGTTCCCCTCCGTCATAACCTGTTAGGGCGACAATTGTCATGTCTCTAGTCACGGCTGCTTCAACTGCCTTAATGATATCGCTACTATTACCATGGGTTGAAATTGCCATCAAAACATCACCATGTTGCCCTAATGCTCTAACTTGTTTCGCATAAATTTCAGAAGGCTGCTTACTACCCGAAATCGCAGTTAACACTGCATTATCTGTATTAAGTGCTAAAGCGGGTAAGCTAGGGCGTTCGGTTTCAAAGCGATGGATCATACTTGCAGCAAAACGTTGTGCAGTAGCGGCAGAAGCACCATTACCACAACATAAAATTTTGTTGCCATTGAGTAGAGATTGAACCATCATCATCGCGGCTCTTGAAATGGCATCAGGCAGCGCTTCAGCAGCTGCTATTTGAGTTTGTATACTTTCAGTGAAGCAAACTTTTATTCGGTCTAGCACGAGTTTTTCCTTTGTCGCCTCGATATAATTCAAATTATTTTTGTATATTGCCATTATATTTGAATTATAGCTTTGTTGACTGCATGATCAGCGTATAAAACTGATTATATCATTTGTTAATAAATATCATTTTCGTTGAATGCATTTTGTATCCAGTCAAATTGGTTTCCCGTGATGGCGCAGATATCAAAACGGCATGCACTGGTTTCAAAACTTTCTTGCCTTTGTGAGAGCCAATATTTGGCAGCAGCTAATAGTTTTCGACGTTTGTGCCAGTTTACTGATAAAAGTGCATCTCCGTAATCACAATTCTTGCGAAACCGAACTTCAACAAATACCCAACCTGTATTATCTCGCATGATGAGGTCGATTTCTCCGCCTCGGTTCCTTGCATTACGTTCAACAAATGTTAATCCCTGCTGTTTCAGGAATGCGAGCACTTGATTTTCATAGTACCGGCCTGTTAACCATTGTATGGCTTTTGGCATAATTTTCATGACGTCCTTGTCTGAAAAAAAATGAAGTATTCAGTGATGTTATTGTGAGGAAACCACTTTGCCTTGTTTAAATTGCAACCAAGGTAATTCTCGGAACACTACACAGTTTGGTGTAGTACTCAAGGTTCCTGATGCACCATTGATACGAAATTGTCCCGATTGCTGTAGTTTGTCGTAATTGTTGGCTAAAGACCATGCGTCAATACCCATGGCATATAAGCGGAATAAAGAGTAATCATTGTTCAGCTTTTGTTGGGCTTGTTTACGTAAGTTATTGTTTGCACCTGCGAGTAAAGGGATTTCGCTAAATTTAACGCCATCCATTTCAAAGCGGTAGTCTGCGCCAGATCCAGCTTGGTTACTGCGAGAGCTTGCGTAAAGCGAAGGACGAGAACGAGAACTAATTGCCATTTCAATCATTGGCTTGATTAAGGTCAGCTCATCACGGGTGGCAACAATATAAACGCCGTCAATCGCACCAGCTGAATCGACATATTGTGAGTCTATCGATTGTATTCCGGTATTCACAGGCGTTCCTGTCATACGGATACCTGCGCCGCGATTAATCGACTCTTTTAAAGAAGGGACAGACCCAAAGGTTTGCATTAAAACGGTCCCGCCGCCTTTTTCTTGCCACCCTTGTGCAAAGGCTTTGGCTATCCTATCACCGAAAGCATTAGCGGGAACTAGTACCAATGGCATTTGCTTACCTTCAGCTTTCATGTAAGCGGCAGCATTTTGTGCCTCATCTTCTGGCGATAATGAAAAATAGCAAAGATTAGGTCGAGGCTGTAATTGGTTCGCATCAAGCTCATTGAGGGCGAGCACACTAACAGGTGCTCCCATTTGGGTAATAACTTGAACGTCACTTTTTAATAATGGCCCAACAATAAGATTGAAACCTTCATTTTTCGCTTGTTCAATAAGCTCAGGCATTTGCTTGTTTGTGGTATCAAACACTTTGACGCTTTGGGTATTCACAGGGGCGGCATCAATACGCAAAGTTGATGTCACCACGTCGCTATCGCTAGAAGTGGGAGCATTACCTGTTGTTGCTGCAACTTGTTCATAAATTTGGTCAAGCACATCATTTCCACTACTTGGTGGCGGTGTTATGGCTGTTTGAGTAGCGGGCCCTTGAGGCAGGCCTTTTTGTGCATCCATAAAGCCTTGCATAATCGCTTGACCGAATACTTGTCCTTGCCCACTCATGGGTAAAAACAATGCAATCTTAGGGTTTTTGCCCACTTGAGGTATCATGGCTTGTTGCAAAAGAGTCGGCGTTGTCATCACTCCAGGGTTATTCGAGTAACGCATTTTCCAATCGTTATAGCCTGCAAGTAAAGCATCTGTGTCGTCTCGGTTGTTTTGATAAATATCTAAAAGATCGACCCAGCCTTGGAGAATATTTTCATCTGCCCCAATTCCATGAATTTGTTCTGGCGTTAACTGTGTTAACATCTGCCATAACCCATCAATATTAGCTTGGCGTTCAGCGGCTGTTTTTAATAAAGGTTCTTGGCTAATGTAGGCCCTTATCGCCTCCATTGAAGGCTTACCTTGTGCAGCATCAATGATTGCTTGGTAACGGCTAGCATCATCAGATGTGCTCTGCTCAGGCGTTTTTTGGGTTGACGGAAAGTATTCCGAGACAATTTGGCACCCTGACAGTGCAAATGTGGACAGCATTGCTGTGCAGATTAACCCTTTTTTCAAATGCAAAAAAATTGAAGGACGCATACTGTATCCAATGGTGTATTTTTCAATTGCTTAATTTTAAACCGGCTATTCGGATGAAACAATGAACCAACCTAATCAAGCTGTGGTTATGGCATCCACGCTGTATATTGTCCCTACCCCAATTGGTAATATGGGGGATATAACGCAACGCGCGTTGGATGTTCTTAAACATGTTGACCTTATTGCAGCAGAGGACACTCGGCATTCAGGCATTCTATTACAGAATTTTGCGATAAATGCGCGGTTGTTTGCTCTGCATGATCATAATGAACAGCAAAAGGCAGATCAATTAATTAGTCGACTTCAACAAGGTGATAGTATCGCATTAGTCTCCGATGCGGGTACACCTTTAATTAATGATCCAGGTTATCATCTAGTTAATCGTTGCCGCGAAGCGGGTATTCGTGTCGTTCCTTTACCGGGTGCCTGTGCTGCTATTACCGCGTTATCAGCAGCGGGTTTACCCTCAGACCGTTTTTGTTATGAAGGTTTTTTACCCGCTAAAACAAAAGGGCGTAAAGATGTTTTACAATCTCTCGAACAAGAAACTCGAACGCTGATTTTCTATGAATCAACCCACCGTTTGTTAGACAGTTTAGCAGATATGGTGGAAGTCTGGGGACCGGATCGCCATGTTGTTTTAGCACGTGAAATTACGAAAACGTGGGAGTCCATTGAAGGCCGCCCAGTGGGGGAATTACTCGCTTGGGTAAAAGAAGATGAAAACCGTCACCGTGGCGAAATGGTGTTGATTGTCGAAGGGTATAAAAAGCCAGCTGATGACTCCGCAGTTTCCCCTGAAGTGGTGAGAACATTAAATTTATTACAAAAAGAATTACCCCCTAAAAAAGCGGCTGCAATCACGGCTGAAATTTATGGTCTCAAGAAAAATATGTTGTATAAGTTGATGCTTGATAATCAAAGTGATGAATGATTTTTGGGCAAATACCACGATTTGATTGATATAAGTGGTAAATTGCCCACGCTAGAGTCTGTACAAGCAACAACAAAGTGCCTATAATTCGCCGCGGAGTTGGCCAGACAACCGCTGCTTTATCGTAGTCCCTTCGGGAGACGGGTAGAGGGGAGGAAAGTCCGGGCTCCATAGGGCAGGGTGCCAGATAACGTCTGGGAGGCGCGAGCCTACGACTAGTGCAACAGAGAGCAAACCGCCGATGGCCTGTTTACAGGATCAGGTAAGGGTGAAAGGGTGCGGTAAGAGCGCACCGCGCGACTGGCAACAGTTCGTGGCACGGTAAACTCCACCCGGAGCAAGACCAAATAGGGGTTCATATGGTGCGGCCCGCATTGAACTCGGGTAGGTTGCTGGAGCCAGTGCGCAAGTGCTGGCCTAGATGAATGGTTGTCCATGACAGAACCCGGCTTATCGGCCAACTCCACAGACAAATAAAAAAGGCTATAGCACTTTTATTGCTATAGCCTTTTTTATTACTCGTCATATTTCAACTTGTAGGGGTGTTGGCTGCTCTCGGCTACTCTAGTCACATACTTATGTATGCTCCTAGAGATATCCTCCCTTGCCGCCTACCTACAAGCTGAACTATTTAGAGCTGTTTATTGCCGCAAGCTAATCTTGTCACCTCGTTTTTCTGAAATCATCAATATCGTCACGCTCTGATGTAAATCAATACGCTATGTGAATATGTAATTACAATAGTGGTATTTATAATGCATGTTAAAGAGATGTGCGTAGATGATAAAGAAATCACGTGTAAGGTACCAACGTCGCCCAGGTACAACTGGGGGAAAACTCCCTTGGAGTGATTGGCGAAATGCATCAACATGGCGTAAATTTGTACAGTTCACGCTATTGGCAATCAATATTTATATTGGAGTTACCTTCTATTACTGGGTACGATATTACGAAACTGGAGGGGCGACAATTCACCTTCCTCGCCCTGGTGGAATTGAAGGTTGGCTGCCGATTGCGGGGTTAATGAATTTAAAATATACCTTGGAAACGGGGAGTTTTCCGCCAATTCATGCGGCCTCAATGTTTTTATTAGTCTCTTTTATTGTGATTAGCTTACTGTTCAAAAAAGCATTTTGTTCATGGATGTGCCCGATTGGCACAATATCAGAGTACACTGGTAAGTTAGGGAAAAAAGTCTTTCGTTATCAAAACCAAATTAGCTTACCTAAATGGCTCGATATCCCTTTAAGGGGCCTAAAATATTTGTTATTAGGTTTCTTTCTTTATATTGCATTTTCCATGTCTGCGCAGATGATCCAATATTTTATGATGTCGCCTTATGGGATCATTATTGACGTAAAAATGTTGGATTTTTTTCGTTATATTAGCTTGTTTGCGCTTATTACTGTGGTCATTTTAGTGATAGCAAGCTTGTTTATTCGTAATGCTTGGTGCCGTTATTTGTGTCCTTATGGCGCTTTGTTAGGCATTTTTTCGTTATTTTCGCCATTTAAAATTCGGCGAAATGTGGAAAGTTGTATTGATTGCGGAAAATGTGCCAAGAACTGCCCATCACGGATACCTGTCGATAAGTTAATTACTGTAAGAACGGTGGAATGTACGGGATGTATGACTTGCGTTGAATCTTGCCCTGTTGCATCAACGTTGGATTTTTCATTGCAAGTGCCAACAAAAAAACATCAATTTCGCTTATCGGGTTGGATGATGGCAATTCTAACCTTAGCAGTTTTATTTATTATTATTGGTATTGCTATGTATTTTGGCGTTTGGGATAGCCCAGTACCTGATAATTATTGGTTTCATATTATACCAAATGCAAGAATGATAGGTCATTGATGTGTAATAAAAAGCCCCGCTGCATACAATGATGAGCGGGGCAACTTGTTGTTTTGTCATGATGACAGATTTTGTACTGCTTATTTATACTTATTTACTCGCTTATATTTATTTTCTCACTTACTGCTTACTACCACATCAATTAACCGCTTGCTTAACCATCTGCAATAATTGACGTACATCTTCTGGGCGAGTGTTGCCCGTTTCTTTATCAATGATGGAACTATAAATATGAGGAATGATTTTTTTCACGCCTGCATCAAGGGCAATTTGCAAAATTTCAGCAAAGTTATCTAAATCAATGCCGCCTGTAGGCTCTAAAGAAAAATCAAAGTCAGCGCAAGCTTTGGCAATGGCTTTATATTCTTCAATATATGTTAATCCTTTCATATTAAAGAATTTAACTGAGTCAGCACCCATGTCTTTAAGCATCATAATGGCAGTTTCAACCGGAACAATGCCATCTGGCGCTTGAGAGCTTAGTGGGCCTGTAGAAATTTTCACCATACCTACCGTGCCTGTTGGTGATATGAGCGCATTCACGAAGGTTTCGTTTTGGCCTAATAGTGCACGGCTAATTGGTGCACCAGTGAATACTTGGTTAACGTGTTGTGGTTGAACTTCTTTTGCAATTAACGACACCATGGTTGACTGATTTGGGTCGCCAGCGCCGAGACCAACTGATAATGCATTATCGGTTTCTTGTGCATAAATGCGCATATCAGCAATTGCACTTTCTAAGTCAGGGTAATTTTTAGATAAAACACCAACAACAACAAAGGTTTCTGCTGCGGCATAGATATCTTTTGCATTCTGATGGCTGCCTGCCAGTACGTTTAAACAGACACGGTCACGATAAAAATTCGGTGACAATTTCATCTTAAATTCCTTCTACTAACAAACGAATATTCTTAGAAATAACATCAAGTTGTTCAGTGCTAACACTGCGAATGTCAGCCTCTACTTTTCCTTCGTTGGCTTTGTACTCACGGAAGTAAATCGCGGTATCGCCCTGCTTTAGCTCAGCCATGATTTGGTAAGTGGTTTTGCCTATCATTTTTTCATCAAAGCTAATCTCGGTACGGGCAATATCACGTCCTGCACCATCCCAGACGACTCGAGCAGAGATACCTTTAATGGCATTTAAATCACTGATGAATTGACTCATTCGATTAACCATCTCTGCGCCTGTTTCTTTGGTAGCAGTCAGGTACTGTTCGATAGCGAGTGTGAGCCCCAAAATACCTTCTTTACCTACTTTCATCGCACGGCCAATACCTTGGCTTTGGCGTTTTACCCACTCAATATATTGTTTTTTACCGATAACCAGACCGCTTGTTGGGCCTTCGATTGCTTTTGCTCCGCTGTAAATCACAATATCGCCACCGGCTTGGTAGTAAGCGGTAAGTTCTTCTTCTGCTGCGGCATCAACGATCAGGGGGAGCTGGTGGTCATGAGCCACTTTGGCGGCTTGTTCCACGGTTAACATGCTTTTTTGCACGGTATGGTGTGATTTGATGTACAAAATAGCGGCTGTATTGGGGGTGATTTTTGCTGCTAACTGGGCGGCACTGCACTCATTAGCAAAACCCGCTTCGACTACTTTACCGCCACCTAAGCTTACCATTGTGTCCACAGGGGCACCAAAATTAACGTTATGGCCTTTAGGTAAAATAATTTCACGAGGAACAACTTTGTCGGATGAATGCAAATTGAGCAGTAAATCATCATCATCTTGTACAATCACCGCTGCAACAGCTTGTGCAATACCAGCAGAGGCACAAGATACAACTACCGCAGCTTCAACATTTAATAGATTAGCAATATATTCGCCAGTTTTATTAACTAAGTCTTTAATTTCAAAATAATTATTTAATCCATAAGCAACACGTTCAACAACTTCTGGAGTTGGCGTTGAAACACCCAGAATTGTCATGCGGCCAGAGGCATTAATAACGTGTTTTAACTGATATTTATCATAAATCGATTGCATGTTCTGATTCACCTTGTGTATGAATAATGTGTTTTCCACCGACGATAGCAGCCAATGGTACGAAGCGGTGAGTGCCTATACGGTGTTCGCCTTCTGCATCCGTGAGCTCTGTTTGCTCTTCTTTAAGGTCAAAAAGGGTTATGTCGGCGTCAAAGCCCGGCCTTAAATAGCCTTTTGCGGGTAACGATAAGAAGTTGGCGGCTTTTTCGGTAACGCAGCGAAGCACTTGTTCCGCACTAAAGCCCATACACAGAAATTTGGTCATCACAAAAGCGAGGCTATAAACAGGGCCATTAACGCGGTTGCGGTGGTAAATATCGGAACTGATGATGTCAGGGTAAGTGCCAATGCGCATCGCTTGCTCTGCAACTTTAAAGCTAAAGCTTTCACCGCCATGTCCAACATCTAATATGACACCCCGTGCGAGTGCGCGAGCAATTGATGGTTTTAGGTAGCCATCTTCGCCTAAAATCTTATTGGGTTTGCCATTAAAGCAGTGAGTGATGATATCGCCGCGCGTCAGTAAATCAGCGACTTCATCAATATCCGGCGGGTTGTTGCCAATATGCACCATGAGTGGAAGATGGTGTTTTTTCTGCATTTCTTTAGCTTTAATCAGTGGGGTAATGCCATTTTCACCAACCACGCTTTTACTCATACGGGCTTTCATACCAACAACAAAGCCGGAGTGGCGCTCGATAGCGTCTTGAAAGCAGGCTTCATTGATGTTGTTCATATCCGACAATTCATTTTGCGCAATGATGCCAATACGTGAAATATTTAACAGAGAAAAGACATTCGTTTTTGATTTCTGGGTGAGCTGATAAAATTTATCAATATCATCAGCACCGACACTACCTGCATCAACCAGTGAGGTAACTCCGCCAGCGGCTCCTGCTAAATCAGGGTCATCGAAGTAAATAGGTGACTCAACAAAGCAATGAGCATGAGAGTCAATCCACCCAGCACTGACATAAGTTTTTCCTTGTAGGTCAATGACTTTGTCGGCTTGCTGATTATTCGCTAATTCAGGGCCTGCCGCTTCGATTTTTCCATCTTTAATAAGAATGTCGATAATCGAGCCATCGATACGCTTACCTTGTTTGATGATTAAAGTGTACATAGTTGTCCTCTCTATACTCGATACTCGTCATACTTCAAACCGCAGCGTTGTTGGCAGCACTTCCGCTACCCTAGTCACATACTTTTGTATGCTCCTAGGGATATCGTCGTTTGCCGCCTAGCTGCAATTTGAATTATTTCGAGCATGCTTGCAGCACTTTCGCTACTCTTTGAACTATTTCGAGTCTGTTTTTAACTTATGTTATTCAGTAACCCGGAGCATATGCCCCGGGAGAGTGTTGGTTAAGCGACGATTGGGAAGAAATAACCGAACAACATTGCACCTAAAATGGCGCCACCGGCAACGGGTTTTTGCCATACATAGAAAATCAATGCGCCAATTAAAGAGCCAATTCCGATTGGAATGGATGCGGCCATCGCAGCTAAAATAATTAATGGACCTAAGAAACGGCCAGAGGTATTACCCGCACCCATCATGACGTCAGCACCAAAGGTTGAGTTAGCCTGAGCAATCGTGAATTTACGTGCAAATACAATCAGTAAGCCGATTAATACGCCAAGGAATAAGCCAGTTAGTAACGACATCCAGAAGTTAGTGACTAAAAAATCCCAACCAGCGGCTAAAAATAAGGCGGGAACACCGAGGCCAATACCGGTTTGCAGTGCACCACCGATATCTAAAATACCGACCAATGAACCTTCGATGATCCTAGCAAATAAGAAACTTGCACCAAATGCTGCGACTGCGCCATAAACCCCGGTATCTAACCCTGCACGTAACATGGCGACGAACGCCACTTCGTTAAATGCCCCAAAACCGTAGACGACATACATGTGGGTACCTGCGAAGATCCCTGCGGAAAGCAACCCAACAAAAATCGGGAAGGACCATTCTGCGTACCAAAAATCTTGTTTGTTAATTTCTGTTGTCATGATTATTTCCCGCTCAGCAGACCGTGGACGTATTCAAGCCACAATGGTTTATCCAGGTTGAAAGAGGTGATCATCTTTAGGTCGAATTCACGGAAGAAGCCGCTGAGAACGAACAGGAGAACCACTGTTATCATCATTGTACGAGTGATACGGTTCCAGCCGTTGTCATCAACGCCTTTACCAATCAAGATACCTAAAACTAAACCAGGGATAGCATTCCCCATGATTAGCTGAGCACAACCACCAAATAATGTTGCCCAGAAACCTGAACGACGCCCTGCATCCATGGCGGCTAACCAGAAGATGACTGGCATCACGGTATTAACTAACAAGTTTGCGGCAGGCACTAGTACGTTAATGGCTGTCGTTTGTAGTGCAGCAGGAACTGCGGAAGCGGTTGTGTTTAAGAAGGCGACAACTAATGCCCCAATGATGGCACAAGCGATAGCCATTTTTTTCGGGTTATGCAGTGTGTCAGCGACACTACGGTTTTTGGTTAATAGTGCAGCCGCGCCCCAGTTTGGGATGATGCGATGGTCAACATCTTGTGTAAATGCCCCAGCAGCAACTGACGATGCCCATGCGTTAAAGAAGAACCCTAAGCCGAAAGAAAAATGAGACGCTGGGTCGCCTTCACAAGCGTTCAGCTCACCCAATGTACGGAATGCCCCCATACCTTGTACGGTTGGTGCGTGGAACATACGCGCAGCCCCTGCGCCTAAGCCAAAGCCGCAGAGCCCACCGATGATCAGGGACATGCCCAATATTTCTAAAAAAGATGCAGTTTCACTCATGGAATTAACTCCAGACCTGATTGCTATTATTGTTCTGTAAATGGTATTTCGTTGACAGAAAGTAAAGTGACATCCAGCGAAACGTCGAGTACAACACGAAAATGTTCACGTTTGCGTGGCAAAAAGAGAAAAAGAAATTTTTCTGTCCGCGAATGAGAGTGAGCACTAATCACTTCAACATCCTTTGGTTCTATCCGTAGGATGATATCTGTGCTGTTCTTCAGTACGGTTTTTTGAATTGAATTTAAGGCGTCAGCTATTGCTTTTTGCTTAGTGTCGCCTTGCCCTGTAACCCGTACAACCGTTTCGATAGATTTTTTCATTAAGCGTTGCCGTATTTTTTATTGAATGCTTTTACCAAGCGCTCGCCTAACTCTTCCTTGTCCATAAAACCGAAACCTAATACATTGCAACCGTCTGCAATCGCGGTTTCTCCCTCTTCAATAGAGCGCATCCCATAGCGAGCTTTATAGCCATATTTAGTTTGAGCGGTAATTGCGCCAGCGCCACCACTACCACAAAATGAGATGCCTAAATCGGCTTGTTCTGCGTTCATGACATCACCGAGTTTCATATCAGCAGCGACCCCCGGAACAACAACGGCTTTGCCACCCGCAGCTTCAACACCCGCAGCCACTTTTTGGCCTTTACCTAAACGGTCACCGATAACAACAACTATCTGTTTCATAAAATATTCTCCAAATCCTACCAAATTAGTAATTAATCATTTGAACGTGCGACTTCAAAGTGAACAGAGAGTAAATAAGTCTCTTCAGGTGCTAATCCAGGAAGTGTGTCAACAACCCGCTGTGCGAGCACTATCGAATGTTCAGAAATTTCATCGAATAAGCTGATATCGACTTCTGGTAAGGCTTCACCCGTTTTTGCTCTACCGACCATGGCACGTAAATGAGACTCCAACATCTGTTGTTGTACATCTGTGGTGTAGCAGTCCTCCTGCTTGAGCCAGTCAGTAATCACTGCTAGCAGTTTTTGTGTCACCTCATCAATATCAAGGTTATGTTCTAACATTTTAAAAACGACAACTGATTCACTCATAACTATTTAAAATCCAAAGTAATATTGCAAGTTAGACTACTCTGTTCCTTCATGCTTAATACCTTAGTCTGTTCTTGTTCATTTTTGCAGGCAGGAAATTTCCACTTATAAGTGGAAATTGTTTGGAAATTAATAAATGTATTTTTGGTGTGTTTTTTGCTCTATTTGGAAATTAAGTGGAAAAATTGACATCAGTCAACTATCTAAATAAGATGTGAATAACAATACTTTGGATAAAATATGTTATTTATCAATTGACTATTTTTTTAATTAAAAAATGGAAACAAAAAAAGGAACTGGAAAGGGAAGTGGAAGCTATAAATGGAAATGATGTTGCGTGGGTTGTACTCGCTTCCATTTAGTCACTTTGGCCGTAAAATAGACAGTTTAGGATAGGAAAGTATTTATAAGAGTTGTGGTTAGGATCACGTAAAAGTCAGCAACTTCCACTTTTCCACTACAAAGTGGAAATTGCTACCAAGTTAGAGGATACGCGCTAAGCTATCTTTAGCTATTACTTGGAACTCATTGAAATTTTTGACACTCACTAAGCGACGTGTTGTCTTTTCTTTTACAAAGGTAACGAAAAGGTCATAAATAGCCATTGCTTCTTCATAGTCTGTTTTACTGATAGCTAATAAGAAAATGACATAAGCATTTTCTTTGGTTTCCTTATTCCACTCAATGCCTTTCGGGGCGACAACGGTTGCAACCACTGTTTTATTGGCAAGTAGACCTAAAGAGTGAGGCAATGCGATACCTTCCCCGAGCAAGGTGGAAACAATTGATTCACGCTCTTGTAGTGAAGGGTAGAAATCAGGTGTGACGTAGCCTTCTTGCTGCAATTTATTGCAAACCATTTGAAAGAGCTCTTCTTGGCTAATTTTTTCATTAATTACCATGAAGAATCGTTCATCAAAAAAGCGCTCGATAATATAAGGGCGAGTTTGATCAACCATGGCGAGGCGGCCAACTTGCTCTAGTTGATAGGGTGTTGGGAACGGCGCAATTTTAATAACAGGCTTATTTTTCTCTGAAATTCGTACAGTGGTAATCACGAAATCTTCAGAGACTTCATCCAAGGATTCATACTCTTGTAACGTTAACCCTCGGCTAAATTTGAGCTGTGGAAATTCACGCATGATTTTAGATTCAACCACGCGAAACGTGGAGTTCCCTGCATCAGTGACTACCAGTACTTCTGTTTGGCGAATGGAGCCAGCGCCATAGTTACGTTCGAGGCTGACTCCAATATGAACCGCAAGGTAACCTAGTTCATCTTCACTGATTGGGTGGGGGAGTAATTGCTTACTTGCACTGGTTAACGCGCTCAGTGTGACATCATAGGCGAACGGGTAATATTGTTTGATATCAGATAATAGCGGGTTTGGTGTGGAAATATGATACTGCAAACGGGTGATCAGCGATGCAAGATGAGTATTGAGATCTTTTTTGAGTTTTTCATCGCTCCGTAAGTCATAATTATATAATTCATTAATATAATTTAAAATATATTCACATAGCTCATTATGAGTACCACTTTTTTGCGTACTAGAGTCTTGGTTACTAATGCGTTGGGCAACGATTTGGTCATGCAAATAGCTAAGTTCTGCCCCTGAAAGGTCATTGCCAAGAAAGTAGATTAAACCTTTGGATATTTCATCACAGGCTTTGCGGATCACTTCTTCACTGTCATCATTTTTGACGGAGGTGGTGAGTTCATGACCACGAGTGATACGCAAAATAGTCACCGCACAATTAAAAACCAGGTATAAATGCCCTTCGTTGCTAATCCGAATATCAAAGCGATTCATACTGTTATGTAAAACTTTATCGATATATGTCAGGTCTAAATTATCAAGGCAATCAGGGCGGAAAGTGGTTAAATCAGGGGTTATCTGTGCGGAATAGCGGCGCCATAAAGTTTCGGTCATACAAGCTCGAACTGCCCACTCGCTACCGTTCAAACGAATGCCTTGATGAGGGATACTTTCTAATGCAATTTGGTATTTATGAAGCTGTTCTCTCACCGCGCCCATATCTTGCTGTAAAGTGCCACGGCTGATAAACCACTCTTCAGCGATATCATCAAGTTTTACGGGGAGTGATAACATCAAGAGTTTTAATAGCAGGGCATCAATGCGCTCTTTGCTAGTGCGAGGAATCTGATTGTCTTCATCACTTTGTTGAGTAAAGGTAGCAAATAGGGCTTCGTCTTCAATTTTTAGTCGGTAACCGCGACCTCGCTCATATACAATATGAGCACTATATGGCTGTATCAATTCATTGATTTCATTGATATCAGAACGAATAGTTCGAGTAGAAACGGAGAAATTTTTGGCTAACTCGTCTTGAGGCACTACCTCATTGAGAATTTGAGCAAAAATTTGATTATGTCGCTGTTGAGTGAATAGAGCCACGGAAACACCTTTAAAATCAAAACGAAAAAGCATTTGAGCAAGAAAATGACTTGTTTTTTGCTCGCTAATGGCAGGACTCTAACACAAGCATGTCAATATGTAGGATATGTAAATCATAAAATTTGCGAATCCGTTCGCAAAATTCACTCTGCTATAGCAGGAAAAGGGCTAGCTTTGCTCTCCAAGATCGATTAATAGCCCTCTAAACGGTTTATTTACACTAATGATGACTTGATTGTCGTCTTGGATAAAAGCCCCATCATTGCAATTCATTTCTAACTGCTCGCCTTTTGGTGTACGCAATGTCGCTCCACCATGTATAGACTGAAGGAATGAGTTTTTTCCTTTTAGCGTGATCGCTGTTGACTCATTAGTTGCCAAATGAATTTGGGTGATCCAAATTTGTTGACGTAACTGAATGCTTTGACTTTCCCCGTCAGGAGATGCGATAAGTTTGTTCTCATTTTCACTAATGGCTATTTTTTGCAAAGGCAAAGATTCTTGCTGTGGGCAAGCATTTAGCCAGAGCTGTAAACGTGTCAACGGTGTTTTTGGGCACACATTTTGTTCGCTGTAGCTCAGGTCTGGGCGCGGTGAAAAACGCACACACTCACCTTCATCCGCTTGGATGGTGTTACCTAGGCTATCTCGATATTCTGCATGCCCTTTTAGGATGATATTTAAGATATCGACATGTGGATAGGTTCTTGGCTGTAGTGCATTTTGTGGTGCGATAACTTCTTGGTTCAGCACTCTGAGAGTTTTAAAACCCATAAAGTCTGGGTCAAAATAATGGCCGAATGAAAAGGAATAACGCGCTTGTAGCCAACCATAATCAGCTTTTCCGCAATGGTTAGCGGGTCTTAATGTCATCATAATGGTTAACCCTCATTGAAAATAAATAAGTTAATAATCTATTGTTATAATAAATAGCTGGACGTTGAATTGTTAGCCAGTTAATCTGTTTCCTTTGTTCAAATTTCCTGAAAGAGAAACTTCATGAGTAAAGAGAGAGCATTAACGCTTGAGTCATTAAGGGTTATGGATGCAATCGACCGCCGTGGTAGTTTTGCTGCAGCCGCTGAAGAGTTGGGGCGAGTCCCATCTGCGCTGAGTTATACCATGCAAAAATTAGAAGAAGAGCTCGATGTCATTTTATTTGACCGTTCAGGGCATAGAACTAAGTTTACCAATGTCGGTAGGATGCTACTTGATAGAGGAAGGATCCTACTTGAAGCCGCTGATAAGCTAACATCTGATGCGGAAGCGCTTGCAAAAGGATGGGAAACGCATTTAACCATCGTGTGTGAGGCTTTAGTTCCTGTTCATTCACTTTTTCCGCTGGTGGAACGATTGGCGGAAAAATCAGAAACACAGTTATCGTTAATTACTGAAGTATTGGCGGGAGCATGGGAACGTCTTGAAAGCGGTAAAGCGGATATAGTCATTGCTCCTGATATGCATTTTCGATCCTCTTCAGAAATTAACTCTAAATCGTTATATACCGTTAATCATATTTATGTAGCGAGCCCGGATCATCCCATTCACCAAGAACCTGAGCCGTTATCTGATGCGACTCGAGTGAAATACCGTGGAATTGCAGTGGCTGATACCGCTCGTGAGCGGCCTGTGATCACGGTGCAGTTGTTGGATAAACAACAACGATTGACGGTGTCAACGATTGAGGATAAACACAGAGCCTTGTTGGCCGGCCTTGGTGTTGCGACGATGCCGTACCCAATGGTTGAACAAGATATTCGCGAAGGGCGTTTAAAGGTGGTTGGCGCAGAGTTTAGCCATGAGACGAATATTATTATGGCGTGGCGGCGGGATAGTATGGGGGAGGCTAAGTCGTGGTGTCTCCGAGAAATCCCCAAATTATTTAGAGTGTAAACTCGTTATATTTTGAGCCGTAGGGGTGTTGGCTTCATTGAGTCACCCGAGTCACATACTTATGTATGCTCACGGGATGACTCAATTTGCCGCCTACCTACAACTCAAACTATTTAGAGTTTACGAGTAAGGTTTGCTGGTAGCGATTCAAAAGAGTAAAACTATCTCAGTCATAGCTCAGTTGTAGCACGAATTATTTAGAAGTTAACCGTGGCTGAAAAGATAAAACCGCTCGACTAATTTGTCGCCTACCTACAACTCAAACTATTTAGAGTTTACGAGTAGGATTTGCTGGTAGCGATTCAAAAGATTTAAATAAAAAAATACCTCCCGAGGGAGGTATAAGTTGGACAAACAAATAAAGTCAATAAGGGTGATAATGAAATCGGAATTACCATTTTTTATTTAATAAATGGTCAATACTAAATTTCCCTGGGCCGGTTACTGCTAATAGTAAGAAACCGCCTGCGATAGTAAAGTTCTTCATAAACATTAAACTATTTGGTGCAACGCTAAAGTCGATATGGAACAGTAGCGCCGTTAATACGGTAAAGCCTGCAGTAAATAGGGCTACAGTTCGTGTTAAGAAACCAAATAGAATGGCTAAACCGCCACCAAGTTCTAATAAAATGGTTAAAGGTAATAAAAAGCCTGGAACACCCATTGCTTGCATGTATTGTTGTGTTCCTGCGTATGCATCTCCCAGTTTTCCATACCCAGCAACAATGAACAGAATTGGCATCATAATACGAGCTAACAATACCGCACCATTTTCTAAATTTTTCATTAAGATTCTCCAGACTAATAAGCCATTAAATATAAAGTATTTGCGATATGTGTCGCTTTGTAATGTTGTTTTCAGCACAAATAGGTAAGAAAACATTTGATGGGCTTATAATAGTCATTTGCTTATTCAATAAAAAGCAAAGCTTATTAACAAAGATAGTCAAAAAAATTGAATGGTGATGAAGGGGAGCTAGCTAAAGTGAAGAGGCTTAATTTAGCATATTGATTTTAATTGAAATTACTTCTTTCCTGCATTGATCGTACTTTGAATTGTCCTTGCTATACCCCACATTGTGAAGGCTTTTTTCCCTAATTGAAGTATGCGTTTGGGTTTTTTCAGTGAATAAATCGAAAGCAGGCCTGTTGCCGCAATAAATAAAGGACGGAAGGTAACGAAGGTTTTCCATGTACGGTCATAAGGAGCGGTCACTCGTAGCCAATCTTCAGAACTTGCAGCAAGGTCGCTCCGTTGCTGCTCAATTCTGTTGAGTAACCGTTGTTTTTTTGCGGCAAGTAATTGGCGTTTATTTCTGGTCATTATCTTTACCTGCTAATGCATTCGCGTCTTGGCTTAATTGCTCCCGTGTGGAGCTCAATAAGGTAGACTGCTTTGCTTTTTTAAGAGCCCAAATAGCAAAGGTAATGGCGAGTAGGACTAAGCACCCTGTTGTTATAGCAAGTGCTTGATAACGATAAACAGGGTCAACAGACCAAAAAATAAGACCAATTAAACACATTAGGCCAAAAGCAGTAAAAAGAAGCGCTAGTCCAACTAACAATAACAACTGGATAAAATTAACTTTCTCTTCTTCGAGCTCAACGGCAATGAGTTGAAGGCGAGTTTCAACAATATTAACGGTAATACTGGCAATGCGTTGCAGTATTTCAAGGACCCCTTTACCGGGGCCCTGACGTTGTTGATTTTGTTCCATAAGCAATTAACGTTTCGCGAGAAGTACGCCAAGAACCACACCAACAGCAGCACCGATACCGATACCAGTCCATGGGTTTTCTTTGACATAGTTGTCTGCACGGCCCGCAATTTCTTTAGTTTGCTCAGTGATCCTTTCGGTGGTTTGACCGAGTTTAGCGCGAGATGAGTAAAGTACATCTTTCGCTTTGGATTTCAAGCTTTCAATCTCTTCTTTCGACTTCTCGCCTGTATCATTTAATACGGCTTCAAGAGAATCTGCTAACGCTTTTAGTTCTGCGCGTAGGTCTTCTGATGAATGATTTGATGACATATAGAACCTCCTATCAATAGAAAAGAAACTTCACTGTATTAACAATAACTGTTTTTGCATTAAGTGCAATGAGTTATTCAATAATAAATTAGGGGTTAAGAAAAAATGTAAAAAACAGTATTTATAAAAATTCTATAAATATCAGTTAGTTAATTTAATTGTGGGGAGTGGGGATACTAAGACGTAAAATTAAGTAAAAATGAAAATGCGAGAACTGAGAGTTCCCGCATGGAGAATTAATTCGCTTTTTTATTTGAGAATTTTTTCTTAACGACAACAGCAATGCTACCAATTAAGCCAAGGATCAGTAGCCCTACAGGGATCAACATCAAAATGTTCATAATATGATGTTCATATTGTAGGAAAATCGGGCTTTTACCAAAGCCATAACCAATTGCAGTCAAAATTAACACCCACAGTAGGCCACTTAACCAATTGAATACTTGGAAACGACCGTTTTGCAAGCCAGCTAGCCCTGCTATTGTTGGAAGTAGTGTTCTGACAAAAGCTAAAAAACGACCAATTAACAAGGCTGCGAGGCCATGACGGTGGAACAAGCCATAAGCGCGTTGGTGGTAGTGTTCAGGTAAGTGCTCAAGCCAGCCTTTAACTATTCGTGTGTTCCCCAGCCATCGTCCTTGTATATAACCAACCCAACAGCCTAAACTGGCGCCAGCGGTTAAAATTACAATAGTGAGCGGATAACTTAATGTGCCTTTAGCGATGAGAACACCAACTAAAATCAATAAGCTATCGCCAGGTAAAAACGCTGCAGGCAACACCCCGTTTTCAAGAAACAAGATAGCGAACAGCATGAAGTAAATCGACCACACTAACGATGGGTTAGATAGGGTGACATAATCTTGGTGCCAAAGGGCGAAAAAAAGTTCTTTAACTAATTCCATTAATGTTTCCTAAACGGCAATAACAGCAACAAACTTGTTGTTGGGCAGGGAGAAATGGATTAAGTGAATGCCAAAGTGAAAGTAGTGTTTCCTCAGGCTGTTAGTGTAAAGCACGCTCACTTTAACAAAACAGAAAATAACTAAACAGTAAATTTTAAGCTTATTTTTAGAATTCATTTAAGTTTTGGCCGATTTTTACGATTTATTGCGCGGCATGGAACGATGTAAAGTGCTTAAAAATGGCGTTTAACCCGCTTTTTACCGAGAGTATGCGAAATATACTTGTTAATTTATCTTTTAATGTAAAAAAATAACGATAAAACAATAAAGGCTAATTATTGCATTTTAAGACTATTTACCGTATCTTATCGCCATAGCAAAGGGGAGTAACTTCTTCTTGTCGGTTTATCGTCATTACGGTGTACACATTACACCCGGTAGCCGAGCACCACAGTTACCTATTTTTAGGTTATTTGTGTTGTAAGTGAGACCTTGCCAGAAGGCGAGGTTTGCTCATAATTTACAACCAAAAGAAATAGCTTGTGGTTAACGAATTTTAAGCGGCTGATGTCTTCTGGATATCAGCCGTTTTTTGTTTTTTAAGGGAAAGGAAAATGCACTCAGTTGGTAACCCGATTTTATGGGGTAGTTTTGCCGTTATTATTTTACTTATGTTACTCATTGATTTGTTCTGGCAAGGGAAACACAAAGGCCAAGCAATGTCGATGAAACAAGCTGCGGCTTGGAGTATCGTGTGGGTAACGCTTTCGCTTCTCTTTGCAGCGGGTTTTTGGTGGTATCTTAATGAGAACGTAGGGCGTGAGTTTGCTGATAGCCAAACCATGGCGTTCTTAACGGGTTATTTATTAGAAAAAGCATTAGCTGTTGATAACGTATTCGTTTGGTTGATGTTATTTAGTTATTTTGCCATTCCTGCAACTTTACAGCGTCGTGTGTTGGTTTATGGAGTATTAGGCGCTATCGTACTTCGTACGATTATGATTTTTGCAGGTAGTTGGTTAGTCACACAATTTAGCTGGATTTTGTATGTATTTGGCTTGTTCTTGCTATTTACTGGTTTGAAAATGGCTTTTGCCAAAGAAGATGACTCGCCAATAACGGATAAACCGCTAGTAAAATGGGTTCGTTCTCATTTACGTATGACGGATGAATTACATGGTGAAAAATTCTTTATTAAACGTAATGGCGTCCTATTTGCGACCCCACTTATTTTAGTGCTGATTTTAGTTGAAATTAGTGACGTGATATTTGCGGTGGACAGTATACCCGCTATTTTTGCGGTGACGACTGACCCATTCATTGTTTTAACATCGAATTTATTTGCAATTTTAGGCCTACGTGCCATGTATTTCTTGTTGTCAGGGGTTGCTGAAAAATTCTCAATGCTAAAATACGGTTTAGCGGTAATTTTAAGCTTTATCGGTATAAAAATGCTATTGATTGATATTTTCCATATCCCAACACCGATTTCGTTGGGTGTGATTGCGTCAATTTTAGTCGTGACGTTAATCATTAATGCAATTGTTAATAAACGCAACGAAGCAAAAAGTTAATTTATCTTTTTTATTTTTAAATCCTCTGCTGTGAAAAGCAGGGGATTTTTTTTAACCCTCTGAAAACGCTCAACCATTTTGTTTATCCCATTCTACTATAAGAAACAAAACTCTATTGAGATCACAGTTATGTAAAATGTTTGTTAAACAAAGTCAATCATTGTGTATATTTTGAATAATTGCCTTTTCAGGCGACTATTATTCCTTATACTTGCTGTGCAAACACATTTAATTCCTAATAAAGATAAATAATATAGGTCTATTATGGATACAAATAAAACAGGGTTATGGCGAGTTATTAGCCAAGGTAGTCTAGTCAAACAGATACTGGTTGGCTTGATAGCGGGTATTTTGCTTGCATGGTTATGGCCATCTGCTGCAAAAAATGTCGGGTTGTTAGGGGATTTATTCGTTAGTGCGTTAAAAGCTGTTGCTCCTGTACTGGTTTGGGTGTTAGTAATGTCATCCATTGCTAACCACCGCCAAGGGCAAAAAACCAATATCAAACCTATACTGGTGTTGTATATTTTAGGAACATTTTTTGCCGCGGTTGTCGCCGTTATTGGTTCTTTCCTGTTCCCATCAAATTTAGTCTTAGCGGTAGGTGATACACAGCTAAATCCACCGGGTAATATTGCTGAAGTGTTAAAAGGCTTGCTAATCAATATATTTGCGAACCCTATCGACGCACTGATTAAGGGCAATTATATTGGTATTTTAGCGTGGGCGATCGGGCTGGGTATTGCACTGCGCCATGCAAATGAAACCACAAAAACTTTAGTTCATGACTTTTCTAATGCAGTAACACAACTGGTACGGGTTGTGATCCGTTTAGCGCCTTTAGGGATTTTTGGCTTGGTTGCTTCCACTATCGCAACGACAGGCTTTGCAACTTTAAAAGGCTATATTCACGTTCTCGCAGTATTGATTGGCTGTATGCTGATTGTTGCTTTCATTGTTAACCCATTGATTGTTTACTGGAAAATGAAACGTAACCCATACCCATTAGTTCTCGCTTGCTTACGTGAAAGCGGGGTAACAGCATTCTTTACACGTAGTTCAGCAGCAAATATCCCTGTGAATATGGGGATGTGTCGTCGCATGAATCTACATGAAGATACTTACTCTGTTTCTATCCCATTAGGTGCAACCATTAATATGGCTGGTGCAGCGGTAACGATTACAGTACTGACGTTAGCCGCTGTACATACTCTAGGTATTCCAGTTGATATCCCAACGGCACTGTTATTAAGTGTGGTTGCTGCGGTGTGTGCATGTGGCGCATCAGGCGTTGCCGGCGGTTCACTATTACTGATCCCATTAGCTTGTAACATGTTCGGTATTTCAAATGAAATTGCGATGCAAGTGGTCGCGGTTGGTGTGATGATTGGCGTATTACAGGATTCAGCAGAAACGGCGCTTAACTCTTCAACTGACGTGTTATTTACTGCAGCGGTGTGCTTAGCGGAAGATGAGAAACTGGCTAACGCTGAAGCGCGGCTATCTCATCGTGATTAATTGTTAATTAAATATATTTTGAAAGGGCAGAGACAGCGAAAGTGAACTCTGCCCTTATTTTAGTGGGTTATTGAGTTAAAACTCATTACGTAAGCGGCGATAACCTTCGACTAACTGCACATTAGTTGCGGCAACTTCTTCTGAAAATTGCAAAGAGGCGCGGTCAACTTGCTTAAACTGAGATAAATCACTGTGGGCATTTACATGTACGCAGGATGGAATATATAAAGCAGGGGGTAGCGTTAAACCATCAACAACAGCGTTATAGCGAACAACACAGTTTTCCCCAATTTTGCAATTAAATAGAACGCTATTAAAACCAATAAATACTCGTGTAGCAATATTACAAGGGCCATGGACAATGGCACGATGTGCTATTGAAGTATGTGAGCCAATTTGTACTCCAGCCCCACTTTTAGAATGGATAACAACACCATCTTGAATATTTGAATGTGGGCCTATTACTATCGGTGACATATCCCCCTCTTCATTGAGTTCATCAGCTCGGATGACTGCATATGGGCCGATATACACGTAATCTTCAACAATGACTTTGCCACAAATAATTGCGGTAGGGTCGATATAGGCTTTTTCTGAAATAACAGGGGAGTGTCCTGATGGATTTTTACGCAGCATGAGTACTCCGTTTCCAGTGCGTGTGAACAACTGCATTATGTGCATGTAAACTTTCTTGATGCTCTATATTAATGTTCACTTCGTCATAGTGACATTGATGACGAAAAGCCATGACTAGTTTTCTCGCTGCATCTTCACAAAACATCAGGTTTTGGGCATTTGCGATAGCGAAAGCTTGTTCATCATTACGTTTAACAACAGTTTGTACAGGTGTTGAAAGCACGTTTTCAATTTGATTAATTAATTCAATGATGGGAAATATTTTATGACTAGCTTTCAACGCTATGGTTACCCATGCCCAGCTGCGTTGGCTATGTGGTGTAGCGGGTAACCCATTTTTAGCTAGCCAGTTGAAAACTTGAGTGGGATATAATGGTTGTGTCTCGTTCTCAAATTCAATAGCAAATTGTTGTTGAATCACTTGGGTACTGAGTGCCGTGGCACTAGGACATGTCGATGAATAAGGAACCCCAACTTTTAAACAGATAATAAATGATTTGTTGAAATTTGCATTTATTTCAAATGGATATGCTTTCCATCCATGCTGGTGAGAAACTAAAGAAGGGCGAGATAATAAAATATCGCCATAAAGTCGAAGAGATGACTTCGATGATACATGGCTATGGGATATTAAAATCTGCTCTAGAGCCTGTTGAATCAAATTGGGGGTTAGTTCATGCTGTGTGAGTCCATCTAAGGTCTGATACAGCCGGGACATGTGTATTCCTTTCTGTCCTTGTAAATCAGTACCGACATCAACAAGTGCGTTGATTGGACGACCCGCTATCTCAATAGGTAAAGCAATCCCTGTCATACCGACCCAGTCTAGCTTGATATTGCTATAAATATCATTTTCCTTTTGCGCATCCGGTAAAGATGAACAACGTAATTCAGTTGATACTGTCATAACCCCTCAGCCATTCTTAATTTACAAATAGCGGTTATGTTATAACATAACAATTGTTTGGGGTGAAGAAAAAGAGGTATAAATATCAGTTAGGTTAAGGAGTGCAGTTCCCCCTCAGATAAAAGGCTCACCTTAGGGGGATATGAAGAGGCTAAATCTGATATGCGGTTTTCATCCCTTGCTCAATTGCTCGGCGGGCATCCAGTTCTGCAGCAACATCCGCACCGCCAATCACATGGGCGTTGATCCCGTGTTCTGCTAGTTGTGTTTTTAATGGGCGGTAAGGCTCTTGCCCTGCACACAAAATGACATTATCAACAGGCAGGCACTGTGTTTTATCTTGATAGCGAATATGGAGCCCTTCGTCATCAACTCGCATGTATTCCACGCCATTTAGCATTTGAACACCGCGTTTCATTAGTGATAAACGATGTACCCAACCGGTTGTTTTACCGAGGCCTGCTCCCACTTTACTGTTTTTCCGCTGTAATAAATACAATTGACGAGCTGATGCCATAGGGACTTTTTGTGGGGGGAATACACCACCTTTAGAATGAATTGTGGTATCAATATTCCACTCTTTATTAAAGAGTGAATTATCTAAACTGCTGCTTTTCCCTTCTTGGGTTAGCAATTCAGCAACATCAAAGCCAATCCCTCCAGCGCCAATAATAGCGACACTTTTTCCAACAGAGCGTTGTTTGGTGATGACATCGATATAGGAAATGACTTTATGGTGCTCAACCCCTTCGAGCTGGATTTTTCGTGGGATGACACCCGTTGCAATAATGACTTCATCAAACCCCGATAAACAGTCAACATCGGCTTGTTGTTCAAGGCGTACATCAACATTCAATAATTGTAATTGGCGGCAAAAGTAACGGATGGTTTCATGGAATTCTTCTTTGCCAGGTATCTGTTTAGCGAGGTTAAATTGGCCACCTATATGGTTAGATTTTTCAAACAAAGTGACACGATGCCCACGCTTTGCCGCGTAAATTGCACAAGATAACCCAGCGGGCCCAGCACCAACAATCGCAACGGATTTACTCAGAGCGGCTTTTTCGTTGGGATAATCCATTTCTCTAACAGCTTGTGGGTTAACTAAACAACTGGCCAGTTTTCCACTAAAAATCAGGTCGAGACAGGCTTGGTTGCAACCAATGCAAGTGTTAATTTCATCTGCTCGATTTTCTGCGGCTTTACGAACAAACGCTTCATCAGCTAGAAATGGCCGAGCCATTGAAACCATATCCGCTTGGTGATTGGCAATAATATGTTCTGCAACAAAAGGGTCATTGATGCGGTTAGTGGTTATCAGTGGAATATTCACTTTCCCCATTAATTTTTGCGTGACCCAACTAAATGCACTGCGAGGAACTTGCGTTGCTATCGTCGGTACTCGAGCTTCGTGCCAACCAATACCGGTGTTGATCATACTCGCACCCGCGTTTTCAATTTGTTTGGCAAGTAATTCAATCTCTTCCCACGTTGAGCCATCTTCAACTAAATCCAGCATGGAAAGCCGGTAAATAATAATAAAGTTAGCGCCAACGGCTTCCCGTATTCGCCGTACGATTTTAATGGGAAAACGAATTCGGTTTGTGTAACTTCCACCCCATTCATCGGTTCTATGGTTGGTACGTTTGGTGATAAATTGGTTAATTAAATAACCTTCGGATCCCATAATTTCGACACCATCATAGCCAGCTTGTTGAGCTAGCTTGGCTGTTGTCACGAAGTCATCAATCGTTTTTTCAACTTCATCAGTTGAGAGTTCTCGGGGGGCGAATGGAATAATCTCTGCTTGAATAGGACTTGGTGCAACTAATTTAGGATGCAAGCCATAACGCCCTGCATGTAAGATTTGTAAGGCGATTTTACCGTCAGCTTGGTGGACGGCATCCGTAATTTGTTGATGAAATGAAAGCTGGTTTTTATCGTTTAATACTGCGCCATGAGCGGTAAGCGCCCCTTCTGGATTGGGGGCGATCCCACCGGTAATGATCAGACTGACACCATTTTCAGCGCGTAGGCGGTAAAAATGCGCTAGTCGCTCGCTGCCTTGTGGGTGCTCTTCAAGCCCAGTATGCATTGAACCCATCAAAATACGGTTTTTTAGGACGGTATGGCCTAAATCAAGTGGGGTAAAAAGGTGTGGAAAATTGCTCATTATTATACTCCCATTCGGGATTTCATTAACAGGTCAGATGAGTTAACTGTAGCGTAATGAAGCTGCAATTTGGTAAAGATGTTAAAATTTTGTGATTTTTATCATATGTTTTCGGTTAAATAGCTGAGTGTCATAAAAAAATAGGTGTTTTTTTATTTTTATGTCATAAACAGAGATTAAAAAAAGAGACACACAGCATAAAGAACGATATAGGGGAAACCATGATGAAAGAGATTTGCCAAGCTATTACTTTAGAAGGTGAATACGTTCGCCTTGAACCTCTATCCCACCAATATGATGTCGAACTGGCAGAAATCATTCGACGAGATGGGTTGAATAATTTGTGGTATGCCTTAGTTCCTGAGCCTGAGCATTTCTCTCAAGATGTGGAAAAGCGCCTGGAAAATTTCCAGAAAAAGGAATGCTTACCTTTTGTGGTGATCGATAAACGAAGCGGTAAACCAGTTGGTATTACTTCTTACAATCGTGTGGACCATGCAGTAAGGCGGGTTGAAATCGGAGCCACTTGGTATGGAATAGAAGTACAACGCACCGCATTAAATACAGAAGCTAAATATATGCTCTTAAAGCATGCTTTTGAGGAATTGAATTGCGTTGCAGTGGAGTTTCGTACACATTTTTTAAATAGCCAAAGTCGTCGAGCCATTGAACGGCTAGGGGCTAAGCTTGATGGTATTTTACGCAACCATATGAAAACTAAAACGGGTGAACTGCGTGATAGCTGTATATATAGCATTATTGAGTCAGAGTGGCCGTCAGTAAAACACCACTTAGAATGGCAGATGGTGAAACCGCGCTAAGGTTAGCTGTAGATAAGTCGCCCACCGAAAGGTGGGCGATGATGCCAACATCAAGCTTTAACGTTTCGAGGGTTTTATCTGCTTTATGTAGCGCTTGTACTTTTACTTCTGTTGGCCTCGTTCCTGTGATTTCGCCTATATTTTTGCCAATAACCGCTTTATTGATTTCAAAAGCCGCCACAACTTCAGCACCATGTTCTTGCAAGTAACGGATCAAAAATTACTTATTTTTCCAAAACCATATTGAACTGCATGTACTTTTTTCATCATTTTTGTTCTATATGAGAATTATCTATAAACTATGCAGTAAAACAGTAATGTAAAAATATTGTTTTACATCAAGTGCTTGAATGAGTAATTTTTAATAAATTTAGTTGCCATTATGATGTTGTTTTTATTATTAATTTGATATTGGTAAAAGTTAAATATAGATAAGGTGTGAGAAACTGATTTAAATAAAAAATAGTAGGGCTCATTAAAATTGCAGAAAACGACTTTCAAATGATAGCAATTGCTTATGCTATCGCATTGAATTATAAGAAGAGTGATTGAGTTGAACACAATTTCAGCATACGGTTTCGAAACACTAGACCTAAGCGAAAACTACACGTATAATCCTTCCCACTTTGGCCCCTTAGCTCAGTTGGTTAGAGCAGTCGACTCATAATCGATTGGTCACTGGTTCAAGTCCAGTAGGGGCCACCAAATTTATCAAGGAGTTAGATGTTAATCATCTAACTCCTTTTTGTTTTCACCTCATTATCGTGAGTGTTTAACTCACAATCTAACTGGCTGTGAGCCTTCGGTTTTAACATTTTAAAAATCAATTTCAACACTTATCGTTAGAAAAACAGTGAAATTGTTTTTGCCGTTCAACGTGTTCTTCCTTTATCCATCCTACTTTATCCGCAATGGGAAAGAATAAAGAGTGTATAACGTAAATGGCGACAAAAATTCTAAAAAAATGGAAAACGGACATAAAAAATGTTTTTTATATATTAATTCGATAAGATACTAAGTGCTGGAATAAAATATATTTTAAATATGCACTTAAAGAATATTACACTGCACGACCAAGGCGGTTAATCCCTGTGGAATTAAATGTTAATCTAATAGTGTGTTTTTATTTTTATTAATCAATGGGTTATTTCATTTTTTCTGTTTGAAATATTTGGTTACATAGTTTATTTCTATGTACATTAGAACTTACTGGGCTTACCGCAGTTTGGTCTATTTTTTGCTCGATGATTATTCGATAATGATTCATTTTTGGTGTTTTTCTGGAGTTATATAGCGATATTTCAACCAGTTTACGCTAAGTCACTTATCCTAGAGAGATACAAACCAGCCCTCAGGTTTACATATCATTCATCAGATTTTATTATCCTTCAAGTAAATCTTACCGTGCGCACTGGCTGAGATGACGGAAATTAATCGATAATTATGTCGACCTAACCCAATTTGTCATTCTGGATAAAGGATATCGCTATGCCAACTCCATGTTATATTTCCATTGAAGGAAAAACCCAAGGCAACATCACTGCCGGTGCATTTACTGCCGATTCAGTGGGTAACATCTATGTGCAAGGTCATGAAGACCAAATGTTAGTGCAAGAGTTTTCTCACGTTGTGACTGTACCGACAGACCCACAATCC